>CALWFS010000089.1 GCA_944377705.1 uncultured Mediterraneibacter sp.
GCATTCATCCCGGCGCGCATGGCCCCCTGAATATCATTTTTAAGGCTGTCTCCCACAAACACACATTCACAGGGTCTTGCCGATGCCTTTTGCGCGCAGAGAAGAAACAGCTTTTTAGCCGGTTTCTCTTCTCCGGCCTCCTCGCTGGTGACTATCCCATCAATGAATTCCCCGAGTTTCAGGTGTTCCAGTTTCCGGTACTGTATATCCGCAGTCATATTGGAGCCGATCCCCACATAGGTGCCCCGGCATCTCAGGTCCTTCATCAGTTCCCGTATGCCCGGCTCTGGTTTTGAGCTGCTGATCAGAGTATCCCAGTAAATCCGGTACATTTCGTAAGCATGGGGAAACAGCGGCTTTTTCAGTATTTCCAGCATACACTGAAATCGGATGAGACGGTTATGCGTGGCAGCACACCCCTCACCCGTTCTGGCGTCCGCCATATGCCTGGCAGCAGAAATATATTGTCCAAAATCATCATCAGAAAGACCAAATTGCCGCCGGCAGTAGGATTTAAGGGCTGCCATGGCGACTTTGTCCGCTGAAGTATAGTCATAAACAGTGTCGTCAATATCAAAAAATACTGCTTTTATCATTCTGATCATTCCTAATGGGGTTTCTGCCCATAATAGGCGTTCACCCCATGCTTCCTGTAATAATGTTTGTTCTGCAGTTCTATGGGGGCAGGATTTACATCAGGATTGATCATCTCGCAGCGCGCCGCCATTTTTGCGACCTCTTCCGCGACAACCGCATTGTGTACCGCCTCATGAGCATCCTTCCCCCATGTAAAGACCCCATGATTTTTACAGAGCACTGCCGGCACGGCAATGTAATCTTTGTTTCGGCGTTCATATTCATCCGCGATCAGAATGCCTGTATTCTTTTCGTAGGCCTCTTCAATCTCTATCTTTGTCAGGTTCCTGACGCATGGTATTTCTCCGTAAATGTAGTCCGCATGGGTCGTTCCATAGCATGGGATATCCCGGCCGGCCTGCGCCCAGCTTGTCGCCCATGAGGAATGTGTGTGCACGACACCGCCGATCTTGGGAAAACGGTTATATAAAACAGTGTGGGTCGCAGTATCGGAAGAAGGGTTGTATTTTCCCTCCACCTTATCGCCGTTTAAGTCAACAACAACCATATCTTCCGGAGTCAGTTCTTCATATTCCACACCGCTTGGCTTGATGACAAACAGCCCGCTCTCCCGGTCGATCCCGCTTACATTTCCCCATGTGAAGGTAACAAGGTTATACCTTGGAAGCATCATATTGGCTTCATAAACTTCTTTTTTAAGTTGTTCTAACATCCCTGTATCCTCCGGTTATTTTTCAAAAGTATACATCGCTATCTCGTCAATTTCACGGTTAGTTGAGATCAGCACTTCCTTTCCGTCATGCTCATACTTGTACACGTTTGCCGGCCCGCAGTTACGGTCGATGACCTCCGGCTCATATTTTCCGCTCACCTTGTCATATGTAAAAAGCAGCAGATTTCTTTCCCCCTGCCTGTGACCGATGATAACAGCCGGTTTTCCCATAACAGAGCCCCCATAGATCGCATGGGCAAACTCCGCCTTATCGTAAGTGTACACTTTCTGATATGTTCCGTTTATTTTTTTGTAAAAATACAGATCTGATCCGTGGAATGGCGAAATTGAAATCAGTTCTTTCTCTCCGTCTCCATCCAAGTCTGCAAGGACGGCATCGCTTGCAGCCTCATCCACCAGCTTCTCGATCTCCCAGTTTCCATCCGAAGCTGCGGGCGGGGTAAAGAGATACACTCCATCATCACAGGAAATAATGCATTTCTCAATGCCGTCTTCAACAATTTTATAATATCCGTGATTTTTCAGCATATTGTCTTTTACGACCGTAAACTCCAACTGATGTTCCTCGTCAAATCCGCTCAGATCATCAGGAAGGACTGCCGCATACACCTTACCCGGCACAGACCAGTCATCCTTATACTCATGCCCTGACTTCAGAGCACAGGCGATCAGATAATTCACTCCGTTCCTGCTCACAATATCAAAACGGTGTACATGGGGCAGGTCCACAATAGTCCGCACCTCCCAGCGGTCCTCCGGCGCCGGGGAGACGATCACGATCTTCGCCTCCTTAGAATCGTTGGGAGAATAAAACTTATGAGTCGCCAGGAACACTCCGTCCCCTCCCGGTATCTGCACCATTGTCATCACGCCTCCCGGGCCCTCCCATACCGTACTTTCTCTGTTTCCTTCCAGATCAAACAGATAGCACGGATCCTGCTTTTCCGCCGCTACAAGGATGTGCCCTTTGCCCCTGTATGTAAGCGGGCAGATTGAATAACACTTTGTCAGATTTCCAATGACTTTTTTATTCACCTTCAAGCTCCTGTTCCTCCTTAGGCAAGTTCATCTAAAATCACCTTCATTTTCGTGACGGCGCTGTACATATCCCTCTCCCATTCGGGATTTCCGGTATACCAAAATTCTGTCACATAACGGCGTACTCCCAGCTCCCACGCTTTCCGGATACCGCCTTCAAAATCCACATGCCCTGTCCCAAATGAGATTTCCCGGAATTTGCCCGGGACCGTCTCTTTTAAATGAAGAGCCACAAGACGTCCCCGTCCTGTCTCAAGGTCATCCGTCACGGAAGTTCCGTAAGCGACAGCCGCATTCGTAATATTCCCCAGATCAGGATATACGTTCAGATAGACCGAGTCCACCTTGTTCACATAATACATGGCTTTCCCGACCGTGTTCATAAACTCGGTCTCCATTGTCTCAAATCCCATGGGGATTCCCCGGGATGCCGCCATTTCTGCGGCAATTTTCAGATTCTCAAGAAAGCTTGCTCTCGTGTCGTCAGTGCTCTCCTCATAATACACATCATACCCGGCAAGCTGGATGATCCTGATCCCCAGATCATCCGCCAGCTCCAGCGCTTTCTCCATGATATCCATTCCCCGCCTTCTTGTATGCGGATCGCTGCTCCCGATCGGGTATCTGCGATGTCCGCTCAGGCACATCGTGCGGATGGGAATCCCTATTTCATACATGAGGCCGACAAGTTCCTCACGCTCTGATCTTGTCATTTCAAGACGCTCCAGTTTAGAGTCTGTCTCGTCAATGCTTATCTCTATAAAATCATACCCGGCTTTTTTTTCTGCCCGCATTTTTTGGCTCCAGCTTAACCTGCCCGGCATTGCTTTCTCATACAGTCCGATCGTATACGCTTTCACGCCTGAAAATCTCCTTTCCGAACCTGATAGACCTTGACTCCCGCATCCCTGATCTCATCAAGGACCGTCTCCGGAGCTTTTTCATCTGTTATCAGGTGTCCGATCCCTTCGATGGGAGAGCTTGTAAAGCTGCTGTTTTTTCCGATCTTCGTGTGATCCGCGAGCACATAAACGTCCTTGGCGTTCTGTATCATCAGCTCGTTTATCTTCACTTCCCCTGCTATCTCCGTGGTCATTCCCGACAGTGGTGAAAACCCGGAGCAGCCGATAAACGCTTTCTTTGGAAATACCTGCTGTACGTTCCGTATTGCAAAATCTCCCATCAGCGCTTCTTTCGGATAGCGGATTTCTCCTCCTGTAAGGATAATGCTGATCCCCGCGTTATAATCCATACGAAGGGCTTTTCCGTTATTTGTGATAACCGTCACATTTTTCTTTTTAACATACTCCAGCATCTGGAGCGCGTTACGGCTCGTATTGATGAAGAGAGAATCCCCATCTTCTACCAGGGTCGCGGCATACTGCGCGATCAGACGGCGGTACAGATTTATCTCATTTTGTTCTGCCGCCTCGGGAGACAGGACGTTCTCCGCCCCGCCGTGAAAACGCACCAGGAGATTGCAGTCCTCCAGATACTGAAGGTCCCTTCTCACAGTGATCAGAGAAACCTGGAATCTCTCTGCAAGCTCATCCACCATCACCTTGGGATTTTCTTTCATGATCTCAAGAATCTGATTTCTTCTCGCCTCAACATATGCGCGTTCTCTCTTCATCAAACTCACCTCATAGTCTATTATTAGTCAATAATACCACTTTCTTTAAGTTTTGTCTCTATTTCGGGAGCTGACATTACATTTTTAAGAGGGATCACTTTGACGCCTTTCTTCTCAGCGTCACCGAACATATTTGCAAAATTCTGAGCGCAGACAACTACATCGTACTGTGCGGCGCTGCTCTTTCCCTCTGACAGCGGACAATGATGGATTTTTCCCGCTGTGATGCCATTTTTCTTAAGGACCTTCTCAAGAGCCATCTGCGCCATGAGACTGGATCCCGCTCCATTTGCGCAGCATAGTAAAAATTTTAAATTCTGACCTGCCATAATATTTCTCCTTTCACAGAAATCTTATTTCTGTACCAGTGTACCAGACCTATTTTGCCTGGGCCTGTTTTGCCTTCAGTTCTTTGTACGCTTCATAGTCTTCCGTCATAAGGAAATATCCTTCTTTATCCCTGCGGTACTGGATCTGCGGGATCGCAAACAGTACCACGGCTACGATGGCAAGCCCCGCATAGCTTAAGAACTTCATCGCTCCGGTAAATACCGGCCATACAACTGCCCAGTCCCACATGCCGAGGTATCCGCCGTATGCCGCCATTCCGACCCATCCTGCGATTATGGCAGATCCGAACACCTGGCATAACCCGGAAATAAACGGAAGGATCAGAGTTGCCTTCAGGCCGCCCTTCTCATTGGCAAACACTCCGATGGTCGCATTGTCAAAGAATACCGGAACGAAGCCGCAGATAACGAGTACCGGACTCTGCATCAGCACCAGGACCGCGATCGCAAGGATCTGTCCGATAAAGCCGGCAATAAATCCAAGAGGAACCGCATTGGACGCGCCAAAACCGAAAATGACCGCACAGTCAACGCCGGGCACGGATCCCGGAAGGATCTTATCGGCAATTCCCTGGAAGGAAGCGGATAATTCCGCAACAAATGTTCTTACGCCAAGCTGCAGGATCGCAAGATAAACAGCAAAGTACAGACATGTCTGGATCACATAGAATACCATACTCTGTCCTTCTGCCAGGAAGCCTGCTTCTGTAAGATAATCTCTTCCGAGCACACAGAGGATGGCTCCGAAGAAGATCAGCATCAGGATAGAGGCTGACACCATGTTGTCGTTAAACATGGACATGAAACCCGGAAGCTCGATATCTTCGATCCTCTTCACTTTTTTCCCTTTGTTTTTCCTGTTTTCATTTCCAAACAGTTTTCCCGCAAGCCAATAGTTGAATGCCACACCAAACATCTGCTGATGGGCCAGACAGAAGCCTGCTCCGTCCGTCACTTCCTGGCACGGCTTGATGGTGAGGTTTGAGCCGACAGCCCAGTATGCGCCAAGAAGGATCGCCATAACTACCAGCATTCCAACACGGTTTGTAAGAAGTCCCGGCAGGGCAAACATGATCAGCCAGTAAGCGGTCGCGCTCTGCTGTACCTGCACATGTCCTGTTGTAAAGAGGGCACGCATTTTTGTAATCTTTGAGAAACGCACCAGGAGGATGTTTACGATAAATGCGATAAAGAGAAGGATCATTACATCTCCAAATCCTTTTCCGAACACTTCCTCCACACCGGTAGTTACTGCATTCTGTCCAAAGTATGGGTCGATTACCATCGCGTCCATGTTAAAACGCTCTCCCAGCCCCACAAGCACAGGGCGGAAGTTATTCGTAAGCCCACCGGAGCCTACCGTCAGTATCAGATACCCCACAATAGCCTTTAACGTACCGCCCAGTATGTCATACCATGGTTTTCTTAAAAGTATGTATCCAAGCATGACGATCAGGCCGATCATAAACGCGGGCTGCTGCAAAATATTAGTTGCGAAATATTCCCATGCAGTTACTAAGATATTCATTTTGTCACCTCATTTTCTTTCTCATAGTACATAGTGATACTTTTTTCTGTCTGCATCTAATCCAGGTATTTTTTCTGGATCTCCAGCAAGTCAGATGTGGTCTCGGCCTCTGCCAGCTCCGCCACAAGCTGCTCATTGCAGAGCATTTCGGAAAGTCTGCTCATATTGTCCAAATGCTGGTCAGGGTTACAGGAGGCAAGTGTAAAGAACAGCTGCGCCTCCATCTCCGGATTGCCCGGTTCAAAGCTGACAGGCTTTTTCAGTTTCATGAAGGCAATCTCTGTCTTATTCACGCCCCGGGCCCCCTCCTGCGCGTGAGGCATAGCTATATTGGGGGCGATCATGATATATGGACCATATTTTTCCACACAGGCTATAATGTCCTCTTTATAGTTTTCTTCCACTGTGCCGTCGGCTTCCAGCGTCTCGCAGCTCATACGGATCGCGTCTTTCCAGTCTTTTGCCTCGTCTGCAAATCTGAAATGATTTTTTTCTACAAATTCTCTTAACACCACCGTCCCTCCCACTATTTACAACAGTGAACGGAATGGGATGTTCTGGGGCGCTTCAAAACAATCCTCAAACCCTCTTCTGTGATGATACGCAAGCTTGTCTTTATCCGTGGGATATACATATTTTCCGCCCACTTCCCAGAAGAAGGGGTGGAACCGGTACCCAAGACGGTCTTTTTTCATATCATAGAGAACCTTGATCTCATTAACGTCAGCCATGAAATTTGTCCACACATCATAATGGATGGGGATCACGACTTTACACCTGAGAGCCTCGGCCATACGGAGCACATCCACAGATGTCATCTTATCCTGCATGCCCACAGGATTCTCTCCGAAGGAGCCAAAAGCCACGTCAATGTCATAGTCCTTTCCATGTTTCGCAAAGTATATGGAATAGTGAGAATCGCCGCTGTGATAAATATTGCCTCCCGGCGTCTTTAACAGGTAATTTACTGCTTTCTCATCCATATCCGCCGGACATTTTCCTGTCAGCTCCTCCCGGTCAGGTCCCTGTGAATCTGTGGTCACAAGACAGGTCCGGTCAAAAGAGTCGAGGGCAATGATCTCCATGTCCTTGATCTTGATGGAATCCCCCGGTTTTACGGTGATGCACCGTTCCGCCGGAACCCCCCACTTCTGCCAGAGCTCTACAGATTTTTTCGGGCCTATAAATGGTACCGGGATCTCCCGCCCATTTTCATCGGTGGTCGTCATGTTGCTCTTGATCACATGGGCCGCATATTCCGCGCTCATATGATCCTGATGATAGTGGGTTGCAAGAACGGCATCCACTGCCTTAATGGCAAATGGATCAATGACAAATGGGACAGCTCTCAGATTTGGCTGCATTGCTCTCGCGCCGCACATATTTGCCATCTGATGCCCTGGTTTCATAGTGCCATCCCCATGAGTCCGTTTGCCATTTCCGCACCATAGATCAACTGTGATATTGCATCCACCGGGAGTCTTTAACCACATTCCGGTGCATCCGAGCCACCACATGGTGACGGTCCCCGGCTTCACTTCTTCCATTTCAATCTCTTCGTTCAGCCAGGTGCCCCATTCCGGAAATGTGCTCATGATCCAGCTCTCTCTCGTTATCTCGTCGATCTTGCTCATTTCATCTCCTCCTTTTATGATTTTTTTGTTTTTATTTATATGAATACTATCATTTTTTATGAATATTAACAATTATTTTATATGTTCGTTAATTAAATTTATGTTCGTTTTACGCTTTTCTACTATTTTACCAGTTTTTATATGTACTTTTTTATGCACTTTATCTAATAGTGAATCGTAAAAAATCGCCACCTGCAGTCAGGTGACGATCTCCCTTCTGATATTCTGTTGTGCAGGATTACAATGTATGTGTTACAACTGAATAATTAAAAAGACGGAAATACAGTTTCTGTGTTATAGTTTTAGCGACCAAACAAAAACAAG
>CALWFS010000090.1 GCA_944377705.1 uncultured Mediterraneibacter sp.
ATCTCGATCCTGTGTACCAACAGGCGGGAAATATGTCGGATACGTTGAGACAGCTTGTAAAAAATAATCCGGAAACCATTGATTTTGTCCGGGATTACCAGACAAAGAAAGATGTCCCTCCGGCTGAAAATATCGGTGAGGTGACCGCGGGCGTGATCCCTCATCTTCTTCAATGGGATGAAAGATGGGGATATCAGATATATGGGGACAACATGATCGCTGTAAACGGATGCGGTCCGACCGTGATCTCCATGGTGGCGGCAGGGCTTACCGGGGATAATACGATCACTCCATACAGGGTGGCAAAGTTTGCAGAAGAAAACGGATATTATGAGGGAGATGCGGGAACGAGCTGGGCGCTGATGACAGATGGCGCGGCTCAGTTCGGGATATATGGGGAAGAATTGGGATTGAGCGAGGGCGAGATCTTTTCTGCCCTTGTAAACGGAACCCCCATTATATGCAGTATGAGTCCGGGAGATTTTACTACCACAGGTCATTTTATCGTCCTTGTTGGAATCGAGGATGGGAAGATCCGTGTCAATGATCCGAACAGTGTGAAGCGCAGTGAAAAACTGTGGGATTATGAGACGCTGTATCCTCAGATCAGCAATCTCTGGGTATATACAGCAGGATAAGAATGACTGAAAGACAGAAAGATAGAAACAGCGGCTGGCAGCACAAAAGCTGTCAGCCGTTTAGCCGTGGCCGGATCGGATTTAATTCTTCCCGGTAAAGAGTGTCCCTGCCTGTCCGCCCTTGATGATGTCATAGAGTGCTTCCGGCCTCTTGCCGTTGGTCACGATGGTGTCGATCCCCTGGGAGGTGGCAAGCTGGGCTGCCTGCAGCTTTGTGCGCATGCCGCCGGTGCCTCGTCTGGAGCCTGCGCCTCCGGCAAGGGAGTACACGCTGTCATCGATGTGATCGATCTTCTCGATCAGTTTCGCATTCGGGTGAAGCCTGGGATCACTGTCGTAGAATCCGTCAATGTCGGAGAGGATCACCAGACGCTTTGCACGACAGAGGACAGCGACAACAGAGGAGAGCATGTCATTATCTCCGAAGAGCCTGTCCTCGGACTCAATTTCCGTGTAGCTTACGGAGTCATTTTCATTTACGATCGGGATGACGCCCATCTCCAGCAGGGCGTTGAAGGTGTTGGTCAGGTTTTCTTTTTTCTCTTCCTGCTCGATATCCTCGGCGTTTAGGAGGATCTGAGCCACTGTCTTATCATAATCTCCGAAAAACTTGTCATACAGATACATCAGGCTGCACTGCCCGACAGCGGCTGCAGCCTGTTTCATGCGCATGCTGTCCGGTTTGGACTGCATATTGAGCTTATTCCTGCCTACTGCAATGGCACCGGATGACACGAGGATGACCTCATATCCCATATTGTGGATATCTGCCAGCGTGCATACCAGGCGGTCTGTGGCGCGCAGGTCACTCTTCCCTGCATCGTTTGTCAGAGTGGATGTACCTACTTTTACTACGATTCGGTTGTTATAAAGTCCCATGATCTTATTCCTCCTTGGGGATATTGATATAAACGAATTATTCTTTGACATATCAGCTTATCTATCGTATCATACACCTAAAGATTACAAAAGTGAATAATTATCATATATAATATGATGAAATCAGATGGGAGGGGATGGCATGGATGTAAGCATCCAGAAATATCTGGCATTTGTAAAGACTGTGGAGTGCGGGAGCTTTACCCGGGCTGCCGGAGTGCTGAATTATTCTCAGTCAGGCATCAGCCGTATGATCAGCGACCTGGAGCGAGAGTGGCAGGTAACCCTGCTGGAGAGAGGAAAGTCGGGAGTCCGTCTGACCAGCGAGGGAACCCGCCTTCTGCCTTATGCAAAACGTGTGTGCAGCGAGTATGAGAAGCTTCAGGCAGAAGTGGATGAGATCAACGGACTGAAATCGGGTCTGATCCGTATCGGCGCATTTTCCAGTGTGGCAACTCATTGGCTGCCAAATATTATCCGGGAATTCCAGAAAAAATATCCGGGGATCGATTATGAGCTTATCCTGGGAGATTATACAGAGATTGAGACGTGGATCGAGGAGGGCAGAGTGGACTGCGGATTCCTGCGCCTTCCCGCTCAGAAAGCGCTGGATTCGGTATTTCTGGAGCAGGACAGGCTGCTGGTCGTGCTGCCGGAGGGGCATCTCCTGGCAGCGCTGGAAAAGATTCCGGTATCCGCGCTCTGCGAGGAACCGTTCATGCTCCTGGAAAAGGGTGCAAAGGCAGAGGTATCGGAAATCTTTGAGCGAAGCGGTCTCAGTCCCAAGGTGCATTTCACTACATGGGATGACTATGCGATCATGTCCATGGTGGAGAGCGGGCTTGGGATCAGCATCCTTCCGGAACTTATTTTGAAACGTATCCCATACCGGATCGCGGCTAGGGAACTGGAGATTCCGGCATACCGCAATATTGGTCTTGCCTGGAAGGAGAAAAAGGGGACTTCGCCGATGCTGAAGCGGTTTATGGGATATCTGGACTACCGCTGATAAAGCAGCGTTGCCGCCCGGTCCCGGAGAGACTGACGGAAAACAGGAAAAAACTGATAGCGGGATGATTCAAAAATCTCCTTGCCAGCCCTAGGTGTATTGAATTATAATAAGCCGTATTATGAACTCTGCGCTTCAGCAAGGCTGTGCCTGTGTCTGCGGCGGCAGGGAGGAAGAGAGGTTATGATATGAAGAAAATGGTCACCAGCCTCCCGTTCCGGCTGCTCCTGGGAGTAGTCATCGGCATTATTGCAGGGCAGCTTTCCGGAACGGCGCTGATGAATGTTGTAGTAACAGTGAAATTTGTACTTGGAGAGCTGATCAATTTCTGCGTGCCGCTGATCATTATCGGATTTATTGCGCCATCCATTACAAGGCTGGGGAAAAATGCATCCCGTATGCTGGGAGTGGCAGTCTTCTGTGCTTACATGTCATCCATACTTGCTGCATTCCTGTCTATGGGAGCGGGGTATGGGCTGATTCCCCGCCTGTCCATCGTTTCGGAAACAAACGGTCTGAAAGAGCTGCCGGAGGTGGTGTTCCGGCTTGAGATCCCTCAGATCATGAGCGTAATGAGCGCTCTGGTACTTTCCGTGCTCGTCGGTCTTGCGGCTGCATGGACAAAAGCGCAGGTGATCACCAGTGTTCTGGAAGAGTTTCAGAAGATCGTACTTGAAGTTGTGACCAGGATCGTGATCCCGCTCCTTCCGGTCTTTATCGGGTTTACCTTCTGGGCGCTTTCTTATGAAGGAACGATCACGAAACAGCTTCCGGTTTTTCTCAAGATCGTCCTCATTGTGATGGCAGGACATTTTATCTGGCTGGCGTTCCTTTATATTGCGGCAGGCATCTATTCAAGAAACAATCCGCTGGACGTGATACGAAATTATGGGCCGGCATATATCACGGCAGTGGGGACCATGTCATCCGCTGCCACGCTTGCAGTGGCGCTGCGCTGTGCAAAGAAGTCAAAGCCGCTGCGCGAAGACATGGTGGATTTCGGGATCCCGCTGTTTGCCAATATCCATCTGTGCGGTTCAGTACTGACGGAAGTATTCTTTGTGATGACCGTGTCACAGATTCTTTATGGAGAGATTCCCTCCATTGGAACAATGATTCTCTTCTGTCTTCTTCTCGGCGTATTTGCCATTGGCGCGCCCGGAGTCCCGGGAGGGACAGTCATGGCTTCACTCGGGCTCATCACGGGGATCCTGGGATTTGACTCTACCGGTACGGCACTCATGCTTACGATCTTTGCGCTTCAGGACAGTTTCGGTACTGCCTGCAATATTACGGGCGACGGGGCGCTGACGCTGATCCTGACCGGATATGCAGACCGGCACAAGATCGAGAAGCAGGATTTTACAGGGATTTAACATAGATATAACTTTTCAGAATGCCTGAATAAGATAAAATGAATATAACCTTTTCCGGGCATATTGGCTGTGTTCGGGGAGAATGCAGATCTGAGAGGAATATCATATGGTTAAAATTTATGTGCTGGACACGAACATCCTGATCCAGGCTCCCTATGCCATCGATCATTTTGAAGATAATTCTGTCGTGCTGCCCATGGCAGTGCTGGAGGAGCTGGATCACCTGAAAAAGACGGAGGGAGAGACCGGGGCGAATGCCCGCAAAAGCATCCGCAGGCTGGAGCAGCTCAGGCAGAAAGGCGATCTCTTAAAAGGAGTTACGCTTGAGAGCGGTGGGATGCTTCGGATAGAGAAAAACTTCGTGGATGTGGAGCTGCCGGAGGAAATGTCCGCAGAGGTAATGGATAACCGTATCCTGAAGGTGTGTCTTGGGCTTTCCAGGGAGCGTGAGGAACAGGTGATCCTTGTGACGAAGGATATCCTTCTTCGGATCAAGGCACAGATTCTGGGAATCTGTGCGGAGGATTTCACAACGGAACAGGTATTGGAGCATGAGAACCAATACAGCGGAAGATGTGAGCTGTATGTGCCGGAGGCCCTTTTTAAAGATTTCAAGAAAAAAGGAGTGCCGACGGATATGGTCTATGCCCTGGATCAGCAGGGCGAGAGCTATGTGCCGGAACTTGTGGAGAACCAGTTTGTCATCCTGAAAGCTGACCAGTCTGCAAAGAAGACACATCTGGGACGTGTAGAAAAGGGAGTGATAAAGAAACTGGATTACAGGAAAAGCTCTCCTTACGGGATCACACCAAGGAATGCAGGACAGTATTTTCTTCAGGAGGCACTGATGCAGCCGGCAGATAAAGCGCCTCTTGTCATCGTGAAGGGCATGGCAGGAACCAGCAAGACATTCTATTCTCTTGCGGTGGGACTGGAAAAGCTGCTGAACCACCCTTCGGGAGAGTACCGCCGCATCCTGATCTGCCGCCCGAACGCCCAGTTTGACGATGATATCGGTTTCCTTCCGGGAGATGAACAGGAAAAGATATCCCCGCTTATGCGCCCGGTCATTGATAATCTGGAACAGCTGATTGATTCCAGTGAAGAGGAAAGGTATGATGATGAAGAGGAACTTCGGGGCAAGGTGGAAGAAATCTTTGCGCGGGGAATCGTGCAGACAGAAGCGCTGAATTTTATCCGGGGACGGTCTATCGTAAAGACATATCTGATAATTGATGAGGCTCAGAACACTACGCCGGATCAGATCAAGGGGATCATCACAAGAGCGGGAAAGGATACGAAGATCATCCTTCTAGGTGATCCGAATCAGATCGACCGGTCGTTTCTGGACGAGCGGACCAATGGGCTCAGTTATGCCTCAGAACATATGAAAGGAAGCCCTTTGTGCTGGCAGATCACGATGAGCGCGCAGGAATGCGAGCGTTCCGCGCTTGCCATGGAGGCTGCAAAGCGGTTGTGATGATGCTCTTTCAGGGAAAGAGCAGGTCTGGAAGACGGGCGGATATAAGTATGTAGTTTAAATGTACAAAAAGGAGAAGGTATGGAAAAGATATACATGAACAGGGAACTGTCCTGGCTGAAATTTAACGAAAGAGTGCTGGAGGAGGCGGAGAATCATGAGGTGCCGCTCTGTGAACGCATGACTTTTGTCTCCATTTATCAGAGCAACCTGGATGAGTTCTTTATGGTCAGAGTGGGATCCCTCCAGGATCAGATGCTGATCAATAAGAAGATCAGGGATAATAAGACGAATATGACATCAGAGGAGCAGATCAAAGCAATCCTGAAAGAGGTTAAGAGGCTGAACAAGAGGAAAGATGAGGCGTATCAGAATCTTATGGAAAAGGTTGCGGGATACGGGATACAGCTCATTAATTTCCAAGGCGCAGATCCGGAAGAAAAGAAGTATCTGGAGCAGCATTTTAACCGTAACATCGTGCCTTTAAGCTCCCCGACCATCGTGAGCAAGCGGCAGCCGTTCCCGTTCCTGCGCAATAAAGATATCTATGCAGTGGTCGTACTTGAAACAAGGAGTGGAAAGGAACGTCTGGGGATCATTCCGTGTACGAATAATATGGTCGAGAGGCTCATCGAGCTGCCCGGAGGAAGGGGGCGGTACATGCTCTCTGAGGATCTGATCCTGCACTATATCGGAAAAGTATTTAAAGGTTATAAAGTGAAAGGAAAATCGCTGATCCGCGTAGTGAGGAATGCGGATATTGATGCGGATGCTCTCTATGATGAAGATCTGGATTACAGGGAATTTATGGCAGACCTTATGAAGGAGAGAAAGAGACTGTCCCCGGTCCGCCTGGATCTGTCCAGGGACATGGAAGGTGATGTGGTGGAAGCTCTCTGCCGATACCTGGATGTGTCGCCGGAGAGAGTGTTTAAGAGCAGAGCTCCCCTGGATGTGTCCTTTATCTTTCAGATCCAGGATCTCCTGCGCATGAACCCGGAGCTCTTTTACAATAAGAGAGTGCCGCAGAAATCGCCGGACTTCCGCGATGGAGAGAGCATACTGGAGCAGATCGGACAGGAGGATAAGCTTCTGTCATATCCTTATGAGTCGATCCGCCCCTTCCTGCACATGCTGAATGAGGCGGCTGAGGATGACAGGGTGGTATCCATCAAGATGACGCTTTACCGTCTGGCAAAACAGAGCAAAGTCATTGAGGCGCTGTGCGAGGCGGCGGAAAATGGAAAAGAAGTGGTCGTGCTCGTAGAGTTGAGAGCGCGTTTTGACGAGGAAAATAATATCCGCTGGTCACGTATGCTGGAGAAAGCTGGCTGCCAGATCATCTACGGGCTGGAGGGATATAAGGTGCATTCCAAGCTCTGTCTGATCACCAGGCGGGGAGAGGATGGCGTGGAATACATCACCCAGATCGGAACGGGAAATTATAATGAAAAGACAGCTCGTCTGTATACAGACCTTTCTCTTATGACAGCGGATGAAGAGATTGGACTGGAAGCGACGCGCGTGTTCCAGGCACTGACCAAGGGAGAGGCAGTGGAGGAATCTGAGCATCTGCTCGTAGCGCCGAAATGTCTTCAGTCTAAGGTGATCGATATGATCGATGAAGAGATCCGCTGCGCACAGAATGGCGAGGAAGCATATATCGGACTGAAGCTCAATTCTCTTACAGACAAAAAGATCATGGATAAACTTGCAGAAGCTTCACGGGCGGGCGTGCGTATTGATATGATCGTGAGAGGCATCTGCTGTCTGATCGCGGGCGTGCCGGGCGAGACGGAGAACATCCGGGTTATCAGCATTGTCGGCAGATTCCTGGAACATTCGAGAATCTATATCTTTGGATGCGGGGAGCGGACAAAGTATTATATCGGTTCCGCAGATTTTATGACAAGGAATACGGTCAAGAGAGTGGAAGTTGCCGCGCCGGTTTACTCTGAGAAGCTGAAAAAACGGATCCGGGGGATCTTTGATCTGATGCTCAGCGATAATAAGAAAGCCCGCGCAGAGGGTGGCGATGGAAACTACACCTATGTAAAATGCGAGGGCGAGCCCATTGATTCTCAGGAACGTCTGTATCAGGAGGCGTACGACAGAGCGGCAGCAAGGAATGAGAGACGGGCGGGGGAAGCCGCTGTAAATGAAAATGCGGCCGCAGAAGAAAACGGGCTTTCAGAATAGCAGAAACTACTATATAGCGTAAGGTGATAGGATGATATTTAAATTTGGCGAACAATTGATACCGATGAAACTGGCGGACTGGGAACTGGATCCCGGTCCGGCGGTTTTTGTGACAGATTCCAAGCATGCGGAGGAAGTGCTGTCGAAAGCGGGCATTGTCTATGAAAATGAGATCCACGTGTCCAAGATCGGCTTCTGCCGCCTGGAAAATCAGCAGGACTGTGTGGTGGGAACGCTGTGCATCCCGAAACTTT
>CALWFS010000091.1 GCA_944377705.1 uncultured Mediterraneibacter sp.
AATAGATCACGGATCTGTTCTGCGATATATTCCCTGCTCTGGGCTGCCGGGCCACTGCCGCCTTCTGCCACCGACATCGCCATGCTGCCGCTGAACCAGCTGTCTATATAGAGCATCGCATAGACCGGCATCCCGAGGAACAGCCCGATGCCTGTCAGGGCGGCAAGCCATCCCCTGTGCCGGATATCCGCACGGATCAGTTTAATATAAGAAATCTTTGATGTCATAACCTGCCACCTCCGTTTCACTGATAAATATCTCTTCCAAAGTCAGCGGAAGCGTCTCCGCAAAGAGAGCCCCCTTATCCTGAGCCAGAGAGAGCACTTCCGCCCTGCCGCCGCGCACGGTCAGCGTCAGCAGAGAGCCGGAGCGCTCCATCTTGATCACGCGCAGGGCGCTGAGCATCTCCTGCTCCTTATGAGAATCCGGGATCACGCACTGCAGCTTGCAGATATTTGATTTGATGTGATCCAGATCCTGTGTCAGCAGCAGTTTCCCTTTATGCAGAAGCCCCACGCTGTCACAGATATCCTCCAGCTCCCGCAGGTTGTGTGACGAGATCACCGGAGTAAAGTCCCTGTTCATGATCTCCGAGGCGAACAGACTCTTCACTGCCTGGCGTACCACGGGGTCAAGACCGTCAAAGGTCTCGTCGCACAGGAGGTATTTCGTCTTCGCGCACAGCCCGAGGAGGATGGATACCTGCTTTTTCATGCCTTTTGAAAAAGAACTGATCTTCCGCTTCGGGTCCAGGTCAAATTTGTTTACAAGAGAATCGAACATTTTCCGGTCAAACTCAGGGTAGACCGTCATATAGTAATCTCTCATCTCCCCGATATTCACATTGGCGAAATAGTAAGGGGTGTCTGATAAAAAACAGATCTGTGCTTTTGCACACGGATTCTCAAACACAGGCTCCCCATCTGCCAGCACTTCTCCGCTGTCCGGTTTTATGACGCCGCAGATCATGCGCAGAAGTGTGCTCTTTCCCGCGCCGTTGGAGCCCACCAGGCCGAAGATCATCCCCTCCTGTATAGATGCAGTGATGTGGTCCGCAGCATGGATATCTTGAAAAATTTTGTCAACATTCTTTAGCTCAATCATTTGAATCCCCTTTCCGGTATATCCGGTCAATGACTTGTATGAATTCTGTCTGCCGGACGCCCAGTTCTTTTCCTTCCTGAATCAGCTGCCGGACGTCTTCCAGCAGAGATTTTTTCTCCTGCCGCACGAGCGCAGAACTGTCTGACACGAAATTCCCCCTGCCCTTCACCGGGTAGATATAGCCCTGCTGCTCCAGCAGAGAATAGGCTTTCTGGATGGTGTTGGGGTTGATGGACAGTTCCACTGCCATCGTCCGAACGGAAGGCATCTGCGCGTCAGGAGGCAGCGCGCCTTTTAAGATCAGCGTCTGGAACTTCTGCGCGATCTGCTCATAGAGCGGCAGCTTGCTCTGATAATCAATTGAAATCATGGTATCCCTCTTCTCTGATACATGTGTGTGAAGTGTACTATTTCATATAGTACACTAAAAATACCACGAAAGTCTGCTGATGTCAATATAGAATCGCCCTGCAGCGCAAAAGAAAACCACAGCGTAAAGAAAAAGCTTGTGCATCCTTTCTTTTAGTGCTATGATATCCCTGTTCATAAAGACGACAGATTCAGTGAGACAACAGGAAAGGAACAGAAAAAGCGTGACCTATAAAGAAGCAAGGGTATATTTGGACGAACTGTCCAAATACGGAAGTGTACTTGGCTTAGATGCGATTCGAGGTCTGCTGCGTGAACTTGGAGATCCACAGGATGATCTGAGGTTCATACATATCGCAGGAACGAACGGCAAGGGATCTGTGCTTGCATACACTTCAACGATCTTAAGTGAGGCAGGGTACAGAATCGGGCGGTATGTATCACCCACGGTCATCTCCTATCTGGAGCGGATCCAGGTTGACGGAGCATGGATATCAGAAGAAAAGTTCGCAGAAATGACATTAAAAGTAACTGATGCTATCGCCCGTTTGGAGAAGGCCGGAAAACCGGTCCCCACAGTCTTTGAGGCTGAGACGGCGATAGCATTTTTATATTTCAGGGAAACACAGTGTGATCTTGTCGTGCTGGAGGCGGGTCTGGGCGGAGCGCTGGATGCTACCAACATTGTGAGAAACACGGTATGCGCCGTTTTTTCTTCCATCAGCCGGGATCACATCGGAGTCATCGGTAATACTGTAGAAGAGATCGCGGAAAACAAGGCAGGCATCATCAAGCCGGGGTGTACCGTAATCTCTGCGGGACAGAGCTCCCCTGTCACCAAAATCCTCAAAAGACGCGCCGCAGAGAACGGATGTCCGTTCATACAGGCAGAGCCGGACCGGGTACAGATCCTTCATTCGGATCACCGGGGCATCCTGCTTTCCTATAAAGAGTTTGACCACATCCGTACAGCTATGGCAGGCATTTATCAGGCAGAAAACCTCATCACCGCGCTCGAAGTGATCCGCGCTTTGAGGTCACAGGGATACTCCATTGACGATCAGGCAGTGAGGACAGGGACGGAGCGTACGGTCTGGCCGGGACGTTTTACCTGTATCGGGGAGGCTCCTGTATTTATACTGGACGGGGCTCACAACGAGGATGCCGCCCTGCGCCTGAGGGAATCTGTGAAGGAGTATTTCCCCGGGCGGAAGCTTATCTTTATCATGGGGGTATTTAAGGATAAGGACTACGATGCAATCGTCAGGATCCTGTGCCCTCTGGCGTCCTCTGTGTATACCGTGGACCTGCCCGACCGGGAGCGTGGACTGCCGGCAGCCAAGCTCGCCCGGGCGGTCCGCACATACTGCCCCCGGACGAAGGCTTATACAGAATATATAGAAGACACGAGCTCGTCCGGGCAGGAAGCAGGCATCCGATGGGCGGTATATGCTGCACTCCTGGAGGCAGATCCAGGGGATGCGATACTGGCTTTTGGCTCACTGTCTTATCTGCACCAGATAAAAGAAGCTTACGGCAGCGCCGTCACGGAAAACAACAGCAGAACGTCAGCCGGCGGACGGGATCCGTCATTTTTACTGTAGATAGGGGGAGGGACTTTTTAATGATAGATCATAATAAAATCGAACAGGCAGTGCGCCTCATGCTGGAGGGCATTGGTGAAGATCCGGAAAGGGAAGGGCTCAAAGACACGCCCTCCAGGATCGCCCGGATGTGCGAAGAACTATACAGCGGCATGGCGGAAAATGCAAAAACACATCTCTCTCGCACCTTTACCGTGGACAGCAGTGAGATGGTGATCGAGAAAGACATCACTTTTTATTCCATGTGCGAGCATCACATCCTTCCGTTTTACGGGAAAGCACATATCGCCTATATCCCGGACGGCAAAGTCGTGGGCTTAAGCAAGCTGGCGCGGACAGTAGAGGTCTTTGCCCGCAGGCTCCAGCTCCAGGAGCAGCTCACCGGACAGATCGCGGACGCCTTGATGGAATCCATGAATCCTAAAGGAGCGCTGGTGATGCTGGAGGCGGAGCATATGTGCATGACTATGCGCGGGGTTAAAAAACCGGGCAGCCGGACCATGACTCTGGCAAAAAGAGGCGTATTTGAAACAGATCCCGCCCTGGAAGAGAGATTCTTCCGGATGCTGGGGCACTGAGGGTCCGAAAAGAACACAGGGACGCCGAGGGACTGCATCGGATACAGGAAGATGCGCACGGAAAAACGGAGGGGAGAATCCTATGAAACGGGTAAATGCAATTTTCAGACATCCATTATACCAGGCTTATTACAGGCGCTTGGAAGAGCTGGAACAGGACCGTATCTTCTGCCGCCATCAGATGACACATCTTCTCGATACGGCACGCATCGCATATATCCGCAATTTGGAAGCAAGGCTCGGACTTGACCGGGAAGTGATCTACGCCGCGGCAATTCTCCATGATATCGGAAAATCCCTTCAATACAAAGACAAGATCCCGCATGAGATATCAGGCGAAAAGATCGCGGCTGAAATTTTGGACAGCCTCACTGCTGAAAACGCATTTTCCGATACGGAAAAGAAAATGATACTCACAGCCATCCGGGGACATCGGAAACTAAGAAAAGATCCGGAAGTTCTGGAACAGCTTCTGTACGAAAGCGACAAAGCTTCCAGAATGTGTTTTGCATGTCCCGCCGATCCGCAGTGCAGCTGGAGTGAAGAAAAGAAAAACAGGGAGATACGGATATGATCATAGGCAGCAGAGAATTTGACACAGAACACAACACATATATTATGGGAATCCTCAATGTTACACCGGATTCCTTTTCCGATGGGGGACGATATAACTCCCTTGACGCCGCACTCTTCCACGCACAGCAGATGGCAGATGAAGGCGCGGATATCATCGATGTAGGCGGAGAGTCCACCCGGCCGGGTCATACGCAGATCTCCGACGAGGAAGAAATCAGCCGGGTGGTCCCTGTCATCGAAAAATTGAAACAGGAATTTGACATTCCACTCTCTGTCGACACTTACAAAAGCGCTGTGGCAGCAGCGGCTGTCCGGGCAGGCGCAGATCTTGTCAATGATATCTGGGGGCTGAAATATGACGAAAACATTGCTTCCGTCATTGCGGAAAGCGGCGCTGCCTGCTGCCTGATGCACAACCGGGAACAGACGGAATACAATGACTTTACAGCGGATTTTATGGATGATATGCGGGAATGCGTAAGGCTGGCGGATCAGGCAGGCATCCCCCGGGATAAAATCATCCTGGATCCGGGTGTGGGCTTCGGCAAGACCTATGAAATGAACCTTACGATCATCAACCGCCTGGAAATCCTTCACGAACTGAATCTTCCGATCCTTCTCGGCACCTCCAGGAAATCTGTGATCGGGCTGACTCTGGACCTTCCGGCTGATCAGAGGGAGGAAGGCACACTTGTAACAACAGTGTACGCAGTCCAGAAAGGCTGTGCTTTTGTAAGAGTCCACGATGTAGAGAAAAACAGAAGGGCAATCCGTATGACACAGGCGCTGATGCATGAGCAGAGATATCTTTCGCACTGAGCGTAAGGCATGCCAGAAATATATAAAAATCCATTGCAATTCTATAGAAGAATCCCTGAAAACGGGAGAAAGGACAAGATAAGATGCATGAGAAATACGATAAGATCAAGATAACAGATCTTGAAGTGTTTGCAAATCACGGAGTGTTCCCGGAGGAAAATGTTCTGGGGCAGAAGTTTCTCGTCTCTGCCACTCTCTATACAGACACGCGCAGAGCCGGTTTGACTGACGATCTGAATGCTTCTATCCACTACGGCGAAGTCAGCGCCTTTATCGACCGCTATCTCAGAGAACATACATTTAAGCTGCTGGAACGGGCTGCAGAGGCTCTTGCTGAAGAACTGCTCCTCCACACAAAAGGGCTTGAGAAGATTCTTCTAGAGATCAAAAAGCCATGGGCGCCGATAAAACTCCCATTAAAGACAGTCAGTGTGGAGATCGGGCGCGGCTGGCACACAGCATATATTGCCCTTGGTTCTAATATGGGGAACCGGGAGAACTACCTGAACGATGCTGTCACAGCCTTAGATGCTGTCAGGGGCTGCTCTGTAAAAAAAGTCTCCCGCTTCATCGAAACTCCGCCTTACGGCGTGACGGATCAGGATAACTTTCTGAACGGCTGCCTGGAGCTCCGCACGCTCCTGCCGCCCTATGAACTGCTGGGAGAGCTTCACCGGATTGAAAAGCAGGCGGGCAGGGAACGGATCGTGCGCTGGGGTCCGCGCACACTGGATCTGGATATCATTTTTTACGATGACATGGTAATAGAAGATGCGGATCTCTGTATTCCGCATGTGGAAATGCATAAAAGAAAATTCGTGCTGGAACCTCTCTGTGAGATCGCGCCGTATAAAAGACATCCTGTGTACGGAATGACGGTGTGGGAGATGAACCAGGGTCTGAGCGAGGATACTGACAATCAGTAAAGCGCAAAAAACCGGAGATACTTTGAAGATATCTCCGGTTTTATGCTTTCATTATTTAATTTTTTACTCAGCCTGAAGCACTTTGTATGCTCCGCCTTCAACAACCACAACTGTCGGCTGTTTGGACGGCTCGCCGTCCTCGCCCCATGTGATCTCTTTTCCTGTGAGTCCGTCGATCGTGATCTCTGTCATGGCAGCCTTCATAGCGTCGCACATATCGGAAACGCTCATATCCGGTGTAAGGTCTGCCTTCTCTGCTGCTTCTTTGATCACGTAGATGCAGTCATACGCATCTGCTGCGAACTGGTTCGGCGTATCGCCAAATGCCGCCTCAAAATCAGCAACAAATGTCTGAGTCGCCTCATCCTCTGCATCAGGAGTAAACGGTGTCAGGAACATCAGCCCTTCTGCCAGATTTACGTCAAATCCTTCCAGAGCAAGAAGTCCGTCCATACCGTCACATCCGAACCATCCCGGAGCAAATCCCATCTTATCTGCCTGAGCAAGGATCAGAGATGCTTCCTGATAGTAGATCGGAAGGAACACAAGCTCAGCGCCGGAATCTTTTGCTTTCTGAAGCTGTACGGAGAAGTCTGTCTTGCTGTCTGCTGTAAACGCCTCGGCTGCAACAACATCAAGCCCTACTGTCTCTGCCTCTTCCATAAATCTCTGATAGATACCTGATGAGTATGTGTCGGAACTGTTGTAGATTACAGCAATCTTAGATGCAAGTCCGTTCTCTGAAATATAATCAGCGGATGCTTTCCCCTGGTTCGGGTCAGAGAAGCACATACGGAACGCATTGTCATACTGAATACTCTCAACAGCCGTAGCAGACGGTGTGAGCTGGAACATATTGTCTGCATGCGATTCTTCAACAACTGCTGTACAAGGTGTAGATGTTACCGTACCTACCAGCATCTGCATACCCCAGTCCTTCAGAGTGTTGTATGCGTTGACTGACTTCTCGGAATCAGACTGATCGTCCTCAAACTGATACTCGATCTGATAGCCGTTGATCCCGCCGGCTTCGTTGATCTCGTCAACTGCAAGCTGGATACCGTTCTTTACGGCTGTTCCGTAGATCGCATTGTCTCCGGTCGTAGGTCCGATACCGCCGATCTTGAAAGTAGTCGCATCGGATGACCCACCGTCGCTGCTCCCGCCGCTGCTTCCGCATGCAGCCATTGATAATGCAAGAGCTGATGCAAGAGCAACACTTGCTGCCTTCTTTAACATTTTCATAATATCTTCCTCCTAACTAAAATGCTAATGCTAATATCGTACCCTCACCGGGAGCATTTGTCAAGGGCAAAAACAGATTGCGCTCTATTTTTATGCAACAGTTCAGCCATGGGGCTGCCCACTAGAAAAATCATGCAAGCATGATTTTCTCTCCCAGGCAGCTCCATAAGCTGAGCGCCAGTATATGAGGGAAACAGCGGCGCAGCCGCAGTAAGCACGCCAGTGCGGTTTTCCGAATGGCGCGGGCTGAACTGTTACATTTTCACCCGGATTTACAGCCCTCTTCTCAATTTTTCAAGTTTATTGCCTGCAATAAGCATACTGTAAAGCCTGTCGATTGCTTCAGAATCCGCCAGCCAGGAAGTAAATGCGGTCGCGCTCCCTGCCGCTGTCCCGAGTTTCAGCGCCTCTTCATAGCTGCCCGTCTTCAGATACCCGGTCAGGAATCCCGCTACCATGGAATCCCCTGCCCCAACAGAATTAACGACTTTTCCTTCCGGCGGAATCTGCTTTAATACGTTTCCGTCCTCTGAGACAAGGATCGCCCCGTCTCCC
>CALWFS010000092.1 GCA_944377705.1 uncultured Mediterraneibacter sp.
AGGAGGTGCCATATGTACGCGATTATAGCAACAGGTGGTAAACAGTACAAAGTAGCTGAAGGCGATATCATTAAAGTAGAAAAACTTGGTGTTGAAGCTGGAGAGACTTATACATTTGACCAGGTGCTCGCGGTAAACAATGACAAGCTCATCGTTGGAACTCCGACTGTTGAAGGCGCAACAGTTACAGCTTCCGTGATCGGCGATGGAAAGGGCAGGAAAGTCATCGTTTACAAGTATAAGAGAAAAACTGGATACCATAAGAAAAACGGACACAGACAGCAGTACACAGCTGTTAAGATCGACAAGATCAACGCTTAAGATCTGTCCGTATGATCAGGGTAACCATTTACAGGACCGGCAGGCATGAGTACACTGGATTTGACATGTCAGGGCACGCAGAGTACGATGATCCGGGAAAGGACATTGTATGCGCGGCAGTTTCCGCGCTTGTCATCAATACGATCAACTCGATCGAACATTTTACTGATGATGAGACGAGCTGTATTTCTGACGAAGAGAGCGGGACGATCACATTCCGTTTTTCGAAGATCCCGTCACACGATGCCGCACTTCTTCTTGATTCCATGATCCTCGGTCTGGGAGAGATAGAAGATAACAGTGAATACAAATCATACATTGACATTATTTTCAAGGAGGTGTGAGTACCATGATGAAAATGAATCTTCAGTTTTTTGCTCATAAAAAGGGAGTTGGTTCTACAAAGAACGGTCGTGATTCCGAGTCCAAGAGACTGGGCGCGAAGAGAGCGGACGGACAGTTTGTAAAAGCTGGTAATATCCTTTACAGACAGCGCGGAACAAAGATCCATCCGGGCGTGAACGTTGGACGCGGCGGTGACGATACTCTGTTCGCACTTGTAGACGGTGTAGTGAGATATGAAAGAAAAGGCAGAGACAAAAAGCAGGTTTCTATCTATCCGGTAGCTGAATAACAGGCTGGAAAATATTTTCACTCGCATAACAGGCAGAATCAAGCCCCAGACTAATGTCTGGGGCTTTTGTAAACCGGCAGAAACTTATGTAAATCCATAAGGAAAAGGAGTTATTATGTTTGCAGATAGAGCGAAAATCTACATCCGCTCCGGGAAGGGCGGAGACGGGCACTGTAGTTTCCGAAGGGAACTGTATGTCCCGAACGGCGGTCCTGACGGCGGAGACGGCGGACGCGGCGGAGACCTGATCTTTGAGGTGGATGAAGGACTGAACACACTTTCTGATTACCGCCACAGAAGAAAGTATGCTGCCGGCGACGGGGAGCCCGGTGGAAAGAGAAGATGCCACGGCAAAGACGGCAAAGACCTGGTGCTTTATGTACCGGAAGGAACTGTCATCAAAGAGGCAGTCACCGGGAAAGTCATTGCTGATATGTCCGGAGACAACCGCAGGCAGGTCGTGTTAAAGGGCGGGAAAGGCGGGCTCGGCAACCAGCACTTTGCCACCGCTACTATGCAGGTGCCTAAGTATGCACAGCCGGGTCAGCCGGCAAAGGAACTGGAGGTTAAACTGGAGCTGAAAGTGATCGCAGACGTCGGTCTGATCGGTTTTCCTAATGTAGGAAAATCTACCCTTCTTTCCAGGGTGACCAATGCAGAACCAAAGATCGCCAATTATCATTTCACAACTCTGAGTCCCAATCTGGGCGTCGTAGATCTTGATGGAGCAAAGGGCTTTGTAATGGCAGATATTCCGGGGCTGATTGAGGGCGCTTCCGAAGGAGTGGGCCTGGGACATGAATTTCTCCGCCATATTGAGCGCACTAAGCTGATGATTCATGTGGTCGATGCTGCAGGTTCAGAAGGCAGAGATCCGGTGGAAGATATTTATAAGATTAATGAAGAACTGAAAGCATATAACCCGGAAATCGCAGAGCGGCCCCAGGTAATTGCGGCAAATAAGACAGATCTGATCTATGATCCGGATGAGGATCCGGCGGCTCGCCTGAGACAGGAGTTTGAACCAAAAGGGATCAAAGTGTTCCCGATCTCCGGGGCCACAGGGCAGGGAGTCTCTGAGCTTCTCTATTATGTGAGCTCTCAGCTCGATAAAATCGACACACCCCCGATCATTTTTGAGCAGGAATATTTCCCGGAAGACGAGCTGATTTATGAGGAGCTTCCGTACAGCGTGGAAGTAGAAGACGGCATGTACGTCGTGGAAGGGCCTAAGATCGAAAAAATGCTGGGATATACAAACCTTGACTCTGAGAAGGGCTTTGCTTTCTTCCAGAAGTTTCTTAAAGAGACAGGCATTTTGGATGAACTCGAGGCAAAAGGCATCCAGGAAGGTGATACAGTGAAAATGTATGGACTTCAGTTTGACTATTATAAATAAGGCTGACGTTCGTTTTAACAGATCCGGAGCATATGTCCGTGGTCTATAACAAAGGAGCATAAAATGACGACAAAACAGAGAGCATATTTGAAAAGTCTTGCAATGACTATGGATCCGATCTTTCAGGTCGGAAAATCCAGTATGACGCCAGGGCTTACGGAGGCGATCTCTGAAGCGCTGGAAGCAAGAGAGTTGATTAAGATCAGCGTCCTTAAGAACTGCGCAGATGATCCAAGGGAACTGGCTGAGATCATTGCAGAGCGCACCCGGTCCCAGATCGTCCAGGTCATCGGGAAAAAGATTGTACTGTACCGTGAAGGAAAAGACGATAAAAAGAAGATCAACCTCCCTTTATAAGGAGTAAAAGCGCATATGAAGATAGGAATCATGGGAGGGACCTTTGACCCTGTACACATCGGTCATCTCCTTCTGGGTGAATTTGCTTACGAGGAATTCGGACTGGATGAGATCTGGTTTATGCCAAACGGAAATCCTCCTCATAAAAAGACAGAGTATACAGAAGAGGCTCTGCACCACCGGGTAGAAATGGTAAAGCTTGCCGTAAACGACGTGCCGTATTTCCGGATCAGTCTGTATGAGGCAGAGACAGAAGAGCATTCATACACTTACAGCACGATGCAGGAGTTTAACAGGAGATATCCTGAGAATGAATTTTATTTTATCTTAGGAGCAGACTCGCTGTTTTCCATCGAAGAGTGGAAAAATTTCCGTGAAATATTCCCCACATGCACGATTCTGGCTGCTATGAGGGACGACAAGGATGTCCAGAGTATGCAGCTTCAGATCAACTATCTGACAGAGAAATACAACGCCTCCATCGAGCTCCTTCGGGCGCCCCTGGTAGAAATATCCTCGACCGCGATCCGCAGAAGGGCGTCAAAAGGGCTCAGCGTGCGCTATATGGTGCCTGATACCGTAGCAGGATATATTGCAGAGCACCACCTGTACAGAAACAGAATGAATTCAAAAAGGATGACTGAAAAGTGACTGAAAGATTAGCCGAAATCAGGAAAGAACTGAAAAAGAAGCTGAAAAAAGAACGGTTTGAGCATACGGTCGGGGTGATGTATACTGCGGCTTCCCTTGCTATGTGCTATAAGGCAGACATGCAGAAGGCTTTGACCGCAGGGCTTCTCCACGACTGCGGGAAATGCTGCCCCGTAAAAGACCAGCTCATGCTCTGCGAAAAATATGGCATAGAACTTACAAAATCTGAGTTGGATATGCCGGCTCTTATCCATGCCAAATTAGGATCATATCTGGCAGAACATGAATATGGGATTAAAGACCGGGAGATCCTTGACGCTGTCACTTACCATACCACCGGACGACCGGGGATGAGCATGCTTGAGAAGATTATCTATATTGCAGACTATATCGAACCAAACCGAAGAGGAATACCGGGACTCGAAGAAATACGCGGCATCGTATTCCGGGATATTGACAAGGCTGTATGTCTGTCTGCCGAACGAACAGTCCGGTATCTCAGAAATGAGGGAAACTCGGTAGACGCAATGACAGTGAGCACATATGAATTTTACAGGAAATAAAAGAGAGGAGGAGTAAAATGGATCAGTCAAAAAAAATGGCACGCATTGCCTATAACGCGCTCAGCGACAAAAAAGGAGAAGATATCAAGATCATTGATATCACAGGTATTTCTGTCCTGGCCGACTACTTTCTCATTGCCAACGGAAACAGCGACAGCCAGGTAAACGCTCTTGTGGACAATGTGGAAGAGGAACTTCACAAGGCAGGTTACCCGCTGCGCCAGAGAGAGGGGCAGGCATCCGGAAGCTGGGTGCTGCTTGACTTCGGCGACATCATTGTCCATGTGTTTGACAAAGAAAACCGTCTGTTTTATGATCTGGAGAGGATCTGGAAAGACGGTAAAGATATTTCAGCAGAAGAGCTGTAAAATATATTATATTTGAAGACCTGACTTTTTTAATTTAAGGCAGGAACAAAGAAAAAGTGCATCGACTTTCAACAAATTCAGTGAAGGTTGATGCACTTTTTGTCCTGTACAGTTTATCTGAAGAATCTCATCACTCCGATCACCTTTCCAAGGATCGAAACCTCTTTCACAATGATCGGATCCATAAAGTCATTTTCAGGCTGAAGCCTGAACACGCCTTCTTCTTTATAGAATGTCTTTACCGTCGCACTGTCCTCGACAAGCGCAACTACCATATCGCCGTTGGAAGCAGTAGCGTCCTGTTCAACCAGGACATAGTCACCGTCGAGTATCCCTGCGTTGATCATACTTTCGCCTTTGACTTTCAGAAGAAATGTCTGCTTGTTTGGCATACGCTCAACAGGAAAAGGAAAGTAATCCTCAATGTTTTCCTCAGCGAGGATCGGCTGTCCCGCAGCAACCTGGCCGATAATCGGGACATTGACCATCTCGCGTCTCGTGAGATTAAATGTATCGTCTAGGATCTCGATCGCTCTGGGCTTTGTCGGATCGCGCCGAATATATCCGTTCTTTTCCAGGGTCTCGAGATGAGAGTGGACAGATGAAGTGGACTTCAGATTCACGGCCTCACAGATCTCGCGCACTGCCGGCGGGAACCCCCTCTGAAGGATCTGGTTCTTAATATACTCAAGAATTTCCTGCTGTTTTTTACTTATCTTACCCTGTGCCATAATTCCCTCCGATATTTTTTCTAAATAATATAGTATCACACTGAAAAAGAAAAAGCAAACACTTGTTTACGAAAATATGTTCGATTTTCCTATTGACAAACATTTGTTCGTGATTTATAATACATATACAGAACAGATGTTTGCAAGAATAAATGTTCGATGTGTTGCATACTTGTATACAATATATGTTTTTTTAAACAGGCATTGTAAACATCCGAGATAAAATCTGCAAGAGCTATAAATTAAAGGATTCAAAGAGAGTATCAAAGGGGCGAAGAGAGATGAAGAAAATAGTATCCAAACGTACAGTAAAAAGACGGATCTGCAGTTTATCTGCAGGTGTTATTATGGTTTTGCTCGGATGCATGTTGTTTGGGTCATTTTTTGTATCAGCGCATGAGGACACATCAGATCCACATACGGTCTATACATATTATAAAAGCATCGAGATCCAGCCCGGAGACACGCTTTGGGTTATTGCAGAAAATACAATGACTTCTGAGTATGATTCCATACAGGAATATGTACAGGTATTAAAAGATATGAACAATCTGGAATCTGACGATATACAGGCAGGTCAGTATCTGATGATCGCATATAATGATACGGAATTTTTACAGTAGCTATGAAACATGCATGATAGAAAAAATATGCGGTTTATCACACCGGTATCAATATACATCCCTATGTATTGATATAAATAATACACTCCAAAGCAGCCGGAATATTAGCTTCCAGACAGAAGAGAATATTTTCGGCTGTTTGTATATATAAATCAATCTATACGACAAATACTGATTTTTCCAAAAGATATGGACAAAAATGCTGTTTTCAGCTATAATGTACAGGAATCACATTTATAAATGACAATTCAGGCACATTGAAACATTTATCAGTAAAGGGGATTTTTAGTATGGGGAAGGCAAATGTAAATAATAATACGGAAACAAAAACCTACCATGAACAGAAATATATAGATAACACTTTGAGGCTGCGCGCCGTCCTGAAGACTCTGCCGACTTTTGCCAAAGATTATTTCCGTGCTGTGGAGCCAACGACATCGGCAAGGACACGAATCTCTTATGCCTATGATATCCGTGTTTTTTTTCATTTTCTTATGGAAAACAACCCTCTCTATAAAGACTACACGATGGATCAGTTTACCGTGGCAGATCTTGAAAAGCTGGACCCGGTCGACATCGAAGAATATCAGGAATACTTAAAGGTTTATGAAAATGAGGACAATAAGCAGATCACAAATACAGAAAAAGGACTTGCCCGCAAAATGTCTGCCCTCCGCAGCTTCTACGGATACTTCTACAAAAGGCAGGCAATCACTAAAAATCCAACGCTCCTGGTAGACATGCCAAAACTCCATGAGAAAGCGATCATCCGCCTGGATACGGATGAAGTCGCCAGGCTTCTGGACTATGTGGATCACGGGGGCGATAATCTGACCGGACAGAGAAAAGCATATTTTGAGAAAACAAAAAATCGTGATCTTGCAATCCTCACCTTACTGCTCGGGACAGGGATCCGGGTGTCTGAATGTGTGGGGCTGGATATACAAGATGTTGACTTTAAAAATAATGGGATCAAAGTAACGCGGAAAGGCGGGAACGAAATGGTCGTATATTTTGGCGAAGAGGTAGAAAACGCCCTCAAATCATACCTTTATACGACCAGAAAGAACACTGTTCCCCTGCCAGGCCATGAAAACGCCCTCTTCCTTTCTACTCAGCGCAGGCGTATGGGCGTTCAGGCTGTTGAAAATATGGTGCGGAAGTATGCACGTGAAGTGACCCCGAATAAAAAAATCACACCGCACAAGCTCAGGAGTACATACGGTACAGCTCTTTATAAAGAAACCGGGGATATATACCTTGTGGCGGATGTACTGGGACATAAGGATGTAAATACAACGAAAAAGCACTATGCAGCTATCGATGAGAACCGGCGCAGGCAGGCGGCCGGGGCCGTCAAATTAAGAGATCTTTAAAAGTTTCAAAAAAGGAGGACATATTATTCCCGACATGCAGAACACACCATCCTGCATGCCGGGAATACACTTTTCTGACTTAAAATCTGAATCAGCACGGAAACATCGGATCAAATCTTCCGATTTTCTTTTCTGATTTTTTCTTTAAGGTTCACATAATCAATAATCGCCTGTGCTGTCCCCTCGACTCCAAGCTCTGAGCTGGTCAGACACAATTCATAACTCTCGGCGTCCGACCACTTTTTATTTGTATAATAGTTATAGTAGCTGGCTCTCTTTTTATCCGTCTTTACAATCATGTCCTTTGCCTTTGCATCGGTCAGATTATAGAGCCTCGCGATCCTCCGGATACGCGCCTGCATATCTGCATGAATGAACACGCTGACTACATTCGGATAGGATTCCAATGCATAGTCAGCGCAGCGTCCGACTAAGATACACGGACCTTCATCAGCAATCTTTTTAATCGCGTCAAACTGCGCCAGGAAGACCTTGTGATTAATCGGCATATCTGTATAGCTATTTCCCGAATATCCCATGGAATACGTATCCATAACAAGAGAATACAGAAAACTGTTCGTCGGTTTCTCATCATGATTCTCAAAGATCTCCTCACAGATGCCGCTTTCCTTCGCGGCGCGGGAAA
>CALWFS010000093.1 GCA_944377705.1 uncultured Mediterraneibacter sp.
ACAAAAAATTGATGTTAGTTGCAACTAACTTAATTGTAATGCCTATCCTCTACATCGTCAAGATTGTACATGGCTGATAATATTTTATTAAATGATATTTTTTCTCTGTTTCACCGCACTAAAAAATGAGACAGCCAAAGCCATCTCATTTATTATCTACAACGCCTGATCCACACCGGATATCAGGAATCCAGATCTGATGCTCTAATACCATCTTACCATTGGAAGATCGTTATTGATCCCTTTTGTCATAAGGATCTGGTGCAGGTCAATGATTCCATTGTGAAAGGTTGCCGCGCATGCTGCCAGATACAGATCCCACATGCGGATAAACCTCTCGTCAAACATCTTTCTCACTTCGTTCAGGTGTTCCAGATAGTTCTTTCTCCAGCATCTGAGCGTACGATTGTAGTGCAGCCGCAGATTTTCAATGTCCATTGTATGGAAATCATACTCTGCCATTGCTGCGACCATCTCACGCAGGCTCGGCACCATGCCTCCCGGGAAAATATATTTCTTGATCCATGCGTCTCCCGGATGCTCCTTTAGCGCACTGATGAAATGGAGAAGGAAAAGCCCTCCTTTTTTCATCACTTTGTTTGCGCCTTCCAGGAAAAGACCGTAATTGTCCCGCCCCACATGCTCCACCATGCCAACGCTTACCACGCGGTCAAACTGCCCGCCCAGCTTCGGCAGATCACGGTAGTCCATCAGTTCTACTTTCACATAATCTTCGAGCCCTTCGCCTTTGATCCGTTTCCTGCATTCCTTATACTGTTCTTCACTGAGCGTAATGCCGGTCCCGTGTACTTTGTATTTCTTCGCCGCCTCGATCAGCAGGAATCCCCATCCGCACCCGATATCCAATAGTGTCATTCCTTCTTTCAGATACAGTTTCTTCAGGATATAATCCACCTTGTTGACCTGGGCCTGATAGAGACTGTCATCCTCATGTATGAAGTATCCGCAGGAGTAGCTCATTGTGTCATCCAGCCATAATTTGTAGAAATCATTTCCAATGTCATAATGGCTGCGCACTTCTTTTTCCTGATTCTTCTTCGACGACGGCGTAAAGATCAGCTTTTTCAGCGCTTTCTGATCCGTGGAAAACTTACCCATCTGTCCGAGAAAATGATCCAGCGCCTCATACAAATCGCCTTCGATCTCAAGATTCCCGTCCATATACGCCTCTCCCAATGCTATGGATGTGCTTGTCAGCAGGTCACTAAGAGGGATCGGCTTATTAACCTTCACTGTAAACGTCGGTTCACCTTCCCCTATTTTGTACTCCTTACCGCCCATTTTCACAAGAAAAGGGTGTTCGTCAAATTTCTGTAAAAAAGAGATCAGTCCATGTTCTACTATCATTTTCACCATTCCTTTCATTTTGCGCAGGCACAGTTGTAATAAGGATCTGCAGGCCTGTATTCTGAGCATTGGCAATAAAACATTCGGGGATACACCTGATCCGCATCTCCAGCGCGTTTCATTCGTGTCCCCGGCTGATATTATAGACCTTTTTTTTAAAAAAAGTCAAATATCTTGACATTTCAATTTTCTCGTATTAATGTATTGCTAAATTAATACAATCTTATTGATTATCAACAGGAGAAAGGTTATGGAACCACTTATCAAAGTCGAAGATATACGTAAAATCTATAATCCCGGCGAAAATGAAGTGCGCGCTCTGGACGGAATCTCTCTCGAGATCCGGCGGGGCGAATTTGCAGCTATTATCGGACATTCCGGTTCAGGGAAGTCCACGCTTATGAACATGCTCGGGTGTCTGGATACTCCGACCTCCGGGCACTATTATCTGGACGGGAAAGATGTTTCCCGCCTGTCGGATAATGAACTGTCGGATATACGCAATCAAAAGATCGGATTTATATTCCAGGGCTTTAACCTGATCCCTAACCTGGATGCAGTCGGCAACGTGGAACTCCCGCTCATTTATCGGGGGATGGGCAGGCAGATGAGAAGGAGGATCGCTGTCCAGGCACTGGACAGAGTCGGTCTGGGGAAACGGCTCCGGCATAAGCCCGGGGAGCTCTCCGGCGGACAGCAGCAGAGAGTCGCTGTGGCGAGGGCAATCGCGGCGCAGCCGCCTGTCATTCTCGCCGATGAGCCGACGGGAAATCTGGACAGCCGCTCCACTGCAGATATCATGAATATTTTAAAAGAACTGCATCGGGGCGGCCGCACGGTGATCGTGATCACACATGATGATGACATCGCCCGGCAGGCAGACCGGGTCATAAGGATCATGGACGGGCATGTGGAAGCTGATTATCTAAATGAAGGATTGTCAGATACGCAAAATATGAAAAAGAAAAGGGAGGATTCCTGATATGTTTTCCAATAAGAAAAATACACATAGAAAAGAGGGCGCATCCGCAGCGCATGACTTAACAGACACGGAGATCACCGGAAGCGGCTCCGTCACAGCAAGCTCAAATAAGAAAAAACTTCCTGCATGGGTCATATTCCCTGTTCTGGCTGTCGTCATCTTCCTGGCGTGGATCCTTTCTCTTTTCGCCGGAGGAAAGACAGAGGACTCTGTGGGGACTCCTCTCAATGTGGTAAAAGCTGAGAAGGGTACGGTAAAGGAAGTATACAATTCCACCGGTACGATCGAAAGTGAGAATACAAAGACCTACTACTCTCCTGTCACAGCTCCCATTAAAGAATGCCGGGCGGTCGTAGGTCAGGCAGTCAAGGCTGGGGATCTGCTCGTAACTTTTGACACAACCAATCTGGAGAGGGATAATCAACAGGCTCAGCTCACACTCCAGTCCAGCCTCAACAACTCCATCGCCGCAAGGGCTCAGAACGCCAAATCCATTGACGCGGCAAATGCGGCGTCCGCTCAGGCTGCTGCACAGGCAAACGCGCTTGCGGACGAGGTAAATGCTCTCGTTTCCCAGGTCAACTCCGCATACGCAAAGTACCAGGCAAATCAGCAGGCCGCGGCACAGCAGGCTGCTCAGAATGCTCCGAAAGTTCAGGAACTCCAGGCGCAGATCACGACATATAATGAAACGATAGCCTCTGCAGATGCAGTAATCTCATCTTATGAAAGAGGCTATACCGGGCGTCAGGTAGAAATCAATGAAGCTCTCACTGCAGAGAATCCTGATCCGGTCCAGCAGCAGATCATAAAAGATACAGAGGATTATAACGCCGCATTAAAATCAAAGTCAGAAACAGAAACGCTCCTTGCTCAGGCACAGGATTCCCTGGACGCGCTTGGCGTGCCTCCGGCAGATGACGCGGGATATGCAGACCTTTTGGCGCAGTATCAGACAAAATATGCCGAATGGGAGGCAGCATACCAGGCTGCCGGTGCTTCATCTCCTGAGGCAGGCATGACTTCCGCCGAACTCAATAACCTGGATATCAGCGACAATCTGGCAGAGCTTGCCGCCCTGACCCCGGAAGAACTTCTGGCAAAAGGCAAAGAAGGCATGAAGGCAGATATGAACGGCGTCGTTGCATCTGTTGACATCCTTCAGACAAACAGCGCAGCACAGGGAGCCGCTCTCTTTACCATCGCGGGTACAGACAGCGTCCGTGTGAAGATAGAAGTTTCCCCTGATGATTATGATAAAATGAAGACCGGCAGCGAGGTTACTGTAACACTTGCAGACCATACATACAAAGGAACGCTTGACGGAGTTGACAAGATCGCTGTTCCCAATGCAAAGGGAGTTCCTGTCATCGGCGCCCGTATCCACATCGAAAATCCCGATGAAAACATTTGTATCGGCGCTTCCGCAAAAATTAAGATGACAGTTGCTGAGGCGAAAAATGTAATCGTCATCCCCACAGAAGCGGTCAACGCTTCAACAGACGGGGACTTTGTCTACGTGATCGAAAACGGTATCGTAAAAGAAAAGCCGGTTACTCTGGGCATCTCCTCTTCCACACAGACAGAGATCACTGAAGGACTGGATGAGGGCGACATGGTCATTAATGATTTCAACGCGGACATCACACCAGGCATGAAGGCTGTCGCAAAAGAAGCGGCAGCAGAATAACCTGTCGGGAGGATATATAAATGGGACAATTTCTTGAATATATCAAAATGGCGCTGGATAATATCCGCTCCAACAAAGGTCGTTCCTTCCTGACCATGCTGGGAATCATCATCGGCATTTCTTCCGTGGTGACCATCGTTTCCATTGGAAATGGTCTGAAAAGTGATGTGGTAGACGCTGCAAACGAACAGACAAACACAGTAACTGTCCAGGCAAACGCAGAGGAAGTGACTGACACTCAGATCATCACAGGGGATGACATCGCTTATCTTGAAACAGCTATGGGCGATTCCATTGAGAGCGTGACAGCCTCTTCCATGTACGTAGGAAAATGCACAACGCGCAAGGGAACTTATGATGCCTATGTGACAATGACCACTCCGGATTATGAGCACGCACAGTACGCCTCTCCTCTTGTAAAGGGATCCTATTTCACTGACACGGACCTTGCCAGCGGAAACGCGGTCTGTGTCATTGATGAGCTGACTGCCCTATATCTGTTCGGGAATACGAATGTCGTTGGCATGAGCTTTGAACTCGCCATTGACAGCGGCATTGAAGAAGTCATGATCGTGGGCATCCGGGAGACATCCGATGATATGATGGAGGTGGAACAGACCTATCAGGCAATGGGCCTGGGGGAAACAATCTCCATTGAAGCTCCCTACACGCTGGCAGATTCTTTCGGGGTACCCATCGAAGGATTTTCATCGGTATCGATTACCGCCCGGGATGCGGAATCATCAGGCCGCGTGGCATCTTCTGCCGTAAAACTCTTAAACTCCCGGCATCAGGATCTGGGCGACAATCCTTTCATGCAGCAGAAGCCGATGAACCTGTCAGACATGCTGGGCGCTGTCATGGATGGAGTAACCGCATTTGTAGCCCTCGTGGCGGCCATCTCTCTCGTGGTAGGCGGCATCGGCGTTATGAACATCATGCTCGTCTCCGTAACAGAGAGGACTCGGGAGATCGGCATCCGCAAAGCACTGGGCGCCAGGACCGGATCCATTATCGCCCAGTTCCTCTGCGAATCCGCCATTATCTCAGGCATGGGCGGTGTCATAGGAATTCTGCTCGGTGGAGGTCTCACGGCACTGATCAGTGTGCTTGAGATCGGGGGGATCCATGCTTCCCTTTCTCTCCCGGCAGTGATTATCGCGACTCTCTTCTCCTGCGGAGTGGGAATCGTCTTCGGTATTTATCCCGCGCGGAAAGCCGCGCGCCTTAGTCCGATCGAAGCACTGCGGCGCATGTAATCCCGCCGCTGCTTATAGAGTTCAGCCGTCCGCGGCTGAGCAAATATTATCATTTATGAGGAGGAATTATAATGAAAAGAAAAAGCAGACTTTTAAACGTTGTATCCATTATCATCATCGTGTTCAGCTCACTCGGACTTCTGGGCACGCTTGCGGGCATTGCCATGTCCGGCATGCTGGAGCCCTATTACGAAGCATACGGCATTACCCCGCCGGCAGCAGGCGACTATGTATTTTCATTAGTCCTGGCAGTCATCGAGCTCGCAGCCGGAATCATGGGCGTGATGTATCGCTCGAAAAAATCCGTCCTGATCATTGGTGTTATCTACTGTATCGGCGTTCTGGCAAACATCGCCATATCCACGATCACGATGGGATTTATGTTCACTTATGTGTTCAATCTGATCCTCCCGATCCTTTACATGTGGGGATGGTATCTGTCTGAGTAAAGTAAAAAGAAGGAGAACTCCCGGATGGCAATACTCTTTCGCCGTCCGAGAGTTCTCCTTCTTTCATTTTCTCCGCCATATCCACATCAGACTGTCTGCAGGCTGCTGAGTTACTCAACATATTCCATATTTCTTTGCCAGTACCTCTCTGATCTCCTCAAATCTCTTGAGTCCGGGCGGCCTCTCGGGATGAGAACGAATAGATTTTTCCATCCACACTATGTCATACCAGCGTCCAAATTTGTAACCGCATTTGTGAAATCTCCCCGCATGGCGATATCCCATATGCTCATGGAACCGGGCGCTGTTTTCGGTAAGATATTCATCTTCCGGGTCAGGATAAGCGATACAGGCGTTAAGATTGATCACATTCTGTAACGCAAGGGCGCGTTCCAGCGCTGTATAAAGCTTTCTGCCGATCCCATGTCCTCTTGCGTCTTTGGCTATGTAAATCGTTGTCTCAACTGACCAGTCATACGCCCTGCGTTCTTTAAGCGGGCCTGCATATGCATAACCAGTGATCTTTCCATCTGTCTCTGATGTCAGATAAGGATACCTCCTGAGAGTCCTTCGGATACGTTCCCTGAATTCCTCCGCTGAAGGGACCTCGTATTCAAATGTGACTGCGGTCTGCTCCACATAATAAGCATATATTTCAAGCAATCCCTTCCAGTCCTCTTCTCTTGCAATCCGGATCATTCATAATCAGCTCTCCTTTCTGACAAAAATAAAATACATAGATATATAAGACACGCTTCCGCCTGTGCTTATTGAGTTTTCCCATTCTCCTCAACAGCAGGCGCCCTTACCAGCCACATACCCGCTGGACCACGCCCACTGGAGGTTATATCCCCCGCACATTCCGTCCACGTCCAGGATTTCCCCGGCAAAATACAGCCCGGGCACATATCTGGACTCCAGCGTCCCGGGATCCACCTCTTCGGTATCGATGCCGCCGCAGCACACCTGCGCCTTCTCATAGGGATTTGCCGCTGTAACGCGGAGCCGGAAATTTTTGATGCACTGTACGAATCTTTCAATCTCCTCCGCTGTCATATCTCCCGCCGTCTTATCGCGGGGAATACAGGACTGTTTGATCCACAGCTCAGACAGTTTTTTGTGGAACAGACCGATCAGAAACATATCCGCCGGTTTCTCAGGACGCATCTTCGCCCTTGCACTTAAGAATGCGCCTGTCTGTTTTTCTGTAAAGTCCGGCATAAAATCCAGAACTGCTGTTACTTCTTTCTTTTCATACAAAAGCTTTGAGGCATAGCGGCTCACCTGGAACACCGGTATGCCTGAGATACCATAATCCGTAAGCTGGATCTCTCCTGTATCCTTTGCAATGCACTCTCCCTCTGTCCAGAGGGAGATGCTTCCGTTCACACGCACGCCCGCGACTGCTTTGAAGAAATCCCCTTCACACCGGAGCTGGACAAGTGCGGGAAGGACCGGGATCAGCCTGTGCCCCAGCTGTTTAGCAAGGTCATATCCGGAACCGTCGGACCCGGTGGCAGGCGCTGCCTTTGAACCGGTACAGAGGATCACCCGGTCCGCGCGCACTTTTTCCTGATCCGCGCGGATCACAAAGCCTTTTTTCCCGGGATCGATCCCCCGGATATGAACTCCGGTGCGGACATCCACATGCAGGCGGTCCAGTTCCATGCGGAATGCATCCAGCACAGCGGATGCCTGATCGGAATTGGGATAAAGGTATCCATTTCGATTTTTTGAATAAACACCCAGTTGAAGGAAAAAAGAAACTGTTTTCTGAGCATCAAATTTTTCAATGACACTCCACGGAAACAGCGGATTCTCTGAATTATAGCACAACGGCTCCTGGTGCGTATTCGTAAAATTGCACCTGCCGTTTCCTGTGGACAGGATCTTTTTCCCGATCCTGTCT
>CALWFS010000094.1 GCA_944377705.1 uncultured Mediterraneibacter sp.
GGCGAGGAGATTCGGCTGACAAAGCCTGGGAAAACAGAGAAGCTGGATGAGGCGGCGGAGATTGTTTCTTTTAATTGAGACAGTATATCCCCTGCTCCTGCCGCAAAAGCGGCGGGAGTGGGGGATTTTACTTCCGCGCGGGATAAATGGGGGACAATGTATGTATCGGATCATAAAAGTATTGAATAATAACGGAATTCTTGTGTATGACAATGATACGGGAAGGGAGATGATCCTGCTGGGGAACGGCGTGGGGTTCGGGAAGCGGACCACCCAGCAGATCGCAAGCCTGCCTGGAGCGAAGGTCTATACTCTTGTAAACAGGCAGAAGCAGCACTCTGTTCTTCAGGTGGTAAATGGGATACGGCCGGAGTTCATAGAGGCTGCGGGACGGATCGTTGACGAGGCGGAGAAAATGTTTCAGAATATCAGCAAGGATATTCTTCTGCCTATGGCGGACCACATTGCCCTTGCGGCGAAGCGGGCGGAGGAGGAGCGGCAGATTCCCAATCCTTTTACTCCGGATATCCGGGTGCTCTTTGAGAAAGAATACGCGGCAGCCCTGAAGGGCAGGGAGATCATACGGGAGCTGACCGGCTATGAGATATCAGATGATGAAGTGGGGTTCATTACGCTCCATATCCATGCCGGGCTTTCGGATGAGCAGGTGTCTGAGGCGCTGGAGATGACCCGCATCATAGACGAAGGGATTTCCATGATCGAAGAGGCGTTCGGTCAGGAGTTCGCCGAGGATTCGCTGGCATATACAAGACTGATGAGCCACCTGTATTATATGGTGGCAAGGACGAGGAAAGGCGAGTCCACAAAGGCGGATTTTAATGATTTTATTTTTGCCAATTATCCTTATACGGGAAAGGTGGCGGAGGAAGTGTGCGGCTATATGTCCCGCCAGCTGAAAAAGAATGTGGCGAGGGAGGAGATCGGATTCCTGGCGCTCCATATCCAGCGGGTGATTGACCCGGAAGGGGTATAAGATATCTATCATATAGAAATAGAAAACAGGCGAGATAAGGAGGACAGCATGTACAAGATACTGATCGTTGAGGATGACCTGCCGATGGCGCAGGCAATACAAAAAGAGATGAGGATGTGGGGAAATGAGGCGGAATATGTACAGGATTTCCAGAATGTACTGACCGCTTTTACGGAATATGATCCCCATCTTGTCCTTATGGACATCACGCTTCCTTTTTATAACGGATATCACTGGTGCAGCGAGATCCGCAGGATCTCTAATGTGCCGGTCATATTTATCTCCTCCGCATCAGATAATATGAATATTATTATGGCGGTAAATATGGGGGGCGATGATTTTATCCCTAAACCGTTTGATCTGAGCGTGCTCACGGCAAAGGTACAGGCCGTGCTCAGGAGGACGTATGACCTTGCCGGGAAGATCCCCGTGCTGGAGCACAGGGGCGCTATCCTGAACTTATATGATACGACACTGACATATGAAGGAGAGAAGATCAGCCTGACAAAGAATGAATTCCGGATCCTCCAGACGTTGATGGAGAACAAAGGCAGGCTTGTGAGCAGGGAGACTCTGATGACCAGATTGTGGGAGACGGATAATTATATAGAAGAAAACACGCTGACAGTGAATATTGCCCGGCTGAGAAAGAAGCTGGAGAAAGCGGGACTTTCGGATTTTATCACTACAAAAGTAGGTGAAGGGTATATCATACAGCAGTCATAGGGAAATTCCGGAAGTGGAGGAAAATATATGAAACGATTTTTCAGATATGTATATGATTCCCGCGGGATATGTGTCTGGGCGGTCCTAAGCGGTGTGGTTTTTGCTGTGGTATTCGCACTTTACGGGATCAGGATGGAGGCAGTCTGGTATCCGGTTCTGATTTCAGCGTTGTTTGGCGTGATCATGCTGGCAGCCGGATTCGTACGTTATGAAAAGAGGCACCGCGAAATGGAGCGTGTCCTGTCATCTGAAGGGATCCTGCCGGATGTGACGGATATCCTGCCGAAGGCAGAGAGTCTTGCGGAAGAGGATTATCAGGACCTCCTTGGCAAAATGGAAACAGCATACAGAAAGAAAAAGGGAGAATGGGATGCATCCCGCAGGGATATGGATGATTACTATGCGACCTGGGTGCACCAGATCAAAGCTCCCATCGCGGTCATGAAAGTAATGCTTCAGCAGGAGGATACGCCGGAGAACCGGGAACTCTCGGCAGAGCTTTTCAGGGTGGAGCAGTACGCGGAGATGGCGCTGTGCTATGTGCGGCTCGGGGAAGGCGCGTCAGACCTTGTCATCCAGGAGTATGAGCTGGATTCCATTATAAGAAAGGCTGTGCGCAAATACGCGGGGCAGTTCATCCGCCGCAGGATCCGGCTTGTCTATGAAGGCACGCCTGTCCGAGTCATAACGGACGAAAAATGGCTGTCTTTTATCATAGAGCAGCTTCTGTCCAATGCGGTAAAATACACGGCGGAAGGTTCTGTGACGATCTCAGTGGATAACAACAATAAGCTCTCAGTCACGGATACGGGGATCGGGATTTCGCCGGAAGATATGCCACGCATTTTTGAAAAGGGGTATACAGGGTATAACGGCAGGCTGGATAAGAAATCCACGGGGATCGGCCTCTATCTGTGCAGGAAAGCGGCTGACAAGCTGGGACATGCTTTGACGGCAGAGTCTGAGCCGGGGAAGGGCAGCAGGTTTACGATAGATCTGGAGCCGTATCCGCTCCGGGCGGAGTGAGGAGACGGATTGACCTGATGAAATGCAATCCGGATACTCCTGTATTACAATAATGTCACATGAGACAGGCGGAATGTCACCGGATTCGATGTCAGCCGCCTGTCTTCCTTTGCTATACTATCTCCAGGCAAGAGTAAAGGAGGATCATAATATATGGCTGTTTTGGAAGTGAAAAATCTAAAGAAAATATACAGACCCCGTTTTGGAGGAAATCAGGTGCAGGCGCTCTCCTGTGTGAATTTCTCGGTAGAGGAAGGGGAGTATGTGGCGATCATGGGGGAGAGTGGTTCCGGCAAGACGACGCTTTTGAATATCATGGCTGCCCTTGACAAGCCGACGGAAGGAGCGGTCTATCTGGACGGAAAGCCGCTTTCGGATATTAAGGATAAGGATATCTCGGAATTCCGTCGAGATCATCTTGGTTTTGTGTTTCAGGAGTTTAACCTGCTGGATACGTTTAATGTGAGGGACAACATCCTTCTTCCACTGGTGCTCAAAGGAACTCCACACAAGAAAATGATGCAGCGTGTCGCCCCTCTGGCGGAGGAACTGGGGATTGCACCTCTCCTCGACAAATATCCTTACGAGATTTCAGGAGGACAGAAGCAGAGAGTCGCAGTGGCAAGGGCACTGATCACGGATCCGAGGCTGATCCTTGCGGATGAACCTACGGGCGCTCTGGACTCCCGTTCCACGGATGAGCTGCTGTCTCTGTTCGCCAAGATCAATGAGCAGGGACAGACCATCCTTATGGTAACACACTCGGTAAAAGCGGCGAGCCGTGCGGGGAGGGTGCTCTTTATCCGGGATGGGGAGGTTTACCACCAGGTATACAGAGGCACCATGTCTGATGAACAGCTTTACCAGAGGATTTCTGATACTCTGACAATGCTTGCGACAGGCGGTGAGAGACGATGAAAAGGGGATTTTATTTAAGGCTGGCATCGGAAGGGATATCCAAAAACCGGAAATTTTATTTCCCGTATATCCTGACCTGTATCTGTATGGTAATGATGTTTTATATTGTGGCATATCTGTCCATGAGCGCGGATTTTTCCGGTGTATTTGGCGGAAATATGCTTCAGTCCATGCTGGGATTCGGAGTCTTTGTGATCGGGATATTCTCTCTGATCTTCCTATATTATACAAATTCTTTCCTGATCCGCAGGAGGCAGAGAGAATTCGGGCTGTATAATATACTGGGCATGGGAAAACGAAATCTGGTAAAGATCCTGCTGTGGGAAAACATACTGACCGCCGTGGTTTCTATTGCGGCAGGGCTGGTGTTCGGCATTCTGTTTTCCAAGCTGGCGGAGATGGGAGCAATGAAGATTCTGGGTGGAAAGACCGGCTTTGATATTCATGTCGCATTCAAGCCGATCATATGGACAGTCCTTCTTTTTCTGACAATCTTCCTGCTGATCATGCTGAGGATGGTGTTTTCTATTTTCAGACTCCGCCCGGTGGAGATGCTCCGCAGTGAGAGAACAGGTGAGAAGCCGCCGAAGGCAAACTGGCTGCTTGCTCTTTTAGGGGCAGTGCTGCTTGGGACCGCTTACTACATGGCAGTGGCCGTTCTTGATCCCATGACGGCGATGGCCCTGTTTTTCCTGGCAGTGGTTATGGTCATCCTTGCTACGTATTTCCTCTTTATCGCAGGGTCTGTAGTATTCTGCCGGCTTCTGCAGAAGAACAAGAAATACTACTATAAGACCCGGCACTTTATCTCGCTTTCCTCCATGGCATACCGCATGAAGCGAAACGGAGCGGGGCTTGCGTCAATATGTATCCTGTCTACTATGGTGCTTGTTACAGTGTCCTCTACTACCTGTCTGTTCGCTCAGTCAGAGGATGCGGTGAGCAAGCGGTATCCTCAGGATCTGTTCGTGCAGATCAGTTTTTCAGATAAATCCTCTCTGAGTGATGAGGATACAGAGCCGTATATCAGCGCGGTGGAAGATGTGCTGGATGAACATGGAGAGACTGCGGAAAATCTTGAAGATTACCGCATGTACAGTCTGACTGTTTATCAGTTCGGGACAGAATTTATGATCGATCTGAACCAGGGGGAACAGACCGGACAGACAGATCTGGACACCGGGGAACTGCGCGGAGTCTATGTGCTTCCGTTGGAAGACTACAACAGGCTGAGCGGATCCGACGCAGAGCTGGCAGACGATGAGGTGCTCATCTATCCGTACAAGATGGAGTATGATTATGACACGGCGCGTTTCGAGGGATTTGACACATGGAAAACAGAGAAGCTGGATCAGGAGCCGTTTCGTATTGGAAAGGCAGATGCAAATGTGCTGGGAAGTCTGTTTGTCGTAGTTAAGGATGTGTCTGTGATGGAGCAGATGTGCCAGATGAAAAATGACTCTCTCAGGGGAGGCGGCGCATCTTCTATTCAGAGATGTTACAGCTTTGATATGAACTGCGGGGACGGAGAGCAGTCGGCAATATATGGGGAAGTCACAGACAGGTTTATGGCGCTGTCGAAGGAAGATTCTTCCGGAGATTATGTATATTGGTATACAGAATCAAAGGCGGAGAGCCGGGCAGAATATGTAGCGCTCTTTGGCGGACTTTTCTTCCTGGGAATTCTCCTGGGGGCTGTTTTCCTCTTCGGGACTGTATTGATCATGTATTACAAGCAGATCTCGGAAGGGTATGAGGACCAGGATCGGTTCGATATCCTTATGAAAGTGGGGATGAGTCGAAAAGAGGTGAAGCAGAGTATCAATTCCCAGGTGTTGACAGTATTCTTTCTCCCCCTGATCGCGGCGGGCGTACACCTGACATTTGCATATCCCCTTATCTCCAGAATCATGAAGCTGATCTCGGCTGGTACTGATGAAAAACTTCTTCTGATCGTGACCGCGTGCTGCTACCTGGTATTCGCCCTTTTCTATGTGATTGTGTACTGGGTGACATCTAAGAGTTATTATACAATTGTCAGCGCAAAAGAAAAACACCGATAAAATACCTTGTTGTCAAACAATTTGTTGCCTAAATCGGACTGCGGTATGGTATAATGTATTTATAATATCAGCTGGGTTAAATGCTGAAGAAAACGGAGGCCGGATAAATTTCCGGCCGCCGGAAAATACAGCGATCCGCAGGGAGGAGTGGCAGATATGATGCAGCACACGATAATCACGATCGGAAGGCAGTTCGGCAGTGGAGGCCATGAGGTGGGGAACCGGTTGTCAGAGAGGTTGAATATCCCGCTCTACGACCATAATCTGATCAGGATGGCAGCGCAGGAACTGCGCATCAGTAATGAGGATGCAACCAGGGTGGATGAGACAGTGTTAGGCAGGTTTCTGTCTGCCTATGCAGCCAACAGCCTGGAATACCGTGCCTTTGTTACCAGTGATGAATCCGGAAAGCCTCTGACAGACCGGGTATACGAACGGCAGTCAGCAATCATCCGGAAGCTGGCAGAGAAGGGACCGGGTATATTTGTCGGGCGATGCGCTGATTATATCCTTGGAGACTACACGAATTGTATCAATGCATTTGTCTATGCGTACAGGGAAGACAGGATCAGGCGCGTCATGAAGCTTTATAAGCTGGAAGAGAAACAGGCTCTGGATAAGATCAAGAAGACGGACCGGGAGAGGAAGCTGTACTACGAAGCCCGTACCGGACGGGAGTGGGGCAGCATTGAGGCGAACAGTATGATGTTTAACGCAAGCCTGCTCGGCATTGACGGGGTGGTGGATGCGCTGGAAGCAATCTACCGGAAATGGGAGACGAGATAGGAAACCCCAAGTGCTATCTTATACAAAACAGAGAATAAATATGGAAGGGTAGCCGTAGAACAGTATCGCGGCTGCCCTTCTGTTTAAACTTTTTAAATAGTATGAGGATATGCTTAATCAAGAATGATATATTTGTACTATTTAGAGTGTTTGTACTATTTAAACATTTTGCTGTAAGAAGATGGTGAAAGTTGAAAAAATGATGTAAAATAATATATATTATCCGCCAATATTTCAGATGGAATGTAAAAAGTATACAAATGATGGCGGAAAATAATAAGTTACACAAGAATATTTTGGTTAAAACACATAAGAAATGAGTTTGTCTGTTTTACGTGAACGGAAAGGAGGGGGTGGAGAGGCGTGAAACAGAACCAGAGGGGAAAGGGGAAGTAACAAATAGGAGGGAAAGATGAAAAAGAAACAGAAACAAATTCTGACCGGTACGATGGCATTTGTGATGACATTCACGACTGCGGCGTCACTGCTGCCGGCAGATGTATTCGCTGCCCCGGAAGAGTTTAGAGGGCAGTTGTCATCCGTGACAAATGTGGAGGATGACGGTAATGTTGTTTATGTGGAATTCAACGACGGCTCAGTTGAAGCGAAGATTACATTCCTTGAGGACGGGATCTTCCGCTACAATGTTGATCCCACAGGAGAGTTTTCAAAGTATGCTGCACCGCGGTCTGCGAGCCATAAGGGCAGGATCCAGCAGCGTCCGGATGAGTCGGCCGATTACTCTCATCCGACAGCAAAGGTAACTGAGGATGGCGAGAATATAACGATCACTGCCGGGACCACATCTATTGTGTTTGATAAAGACACAGCTCTCATGACTGTGAAAAACGAAGATCAGGTTGTGATGCAGGAGAAAGAACCGCTGCGCATCTATGATTCTTCTACTGTACAGACGTTAGTAAAGCACGATGCTGAAGATTTCTTTGGAGGTGGAACACAGAACGGACGTTTCGTCCATACCGGAGAATCTATTAACATCGTGAATGAAAGCGGCTGGACGGACGGAGGAGTAGCTTCGCCGAATCCGTTCTATTATACTACTGGAGGCTATGGCGTGCTGAGAAACACGTTTGCTGACGGATGGTATGACTTTGGTGAG
>CALWFS010000095.1 GCA_944377705.1 uncultured Mediterraneibacter sp.
TCACACATTTCTTTTTTGATTTCGTATTCGTTTTGCATCTTTTCTCCTCCTTGGATTCTACAAAACATTTTGTTTTGTGTTGTTTCTGCTTGAATATTACCACACAATCCCACAATAGTCAACCGCTTTTGATGTTGGTTTTTAGTGAGATTCGCCGTTGAACTGCTGTCGTTGTGCCGGTATATCCTTTCCCGCCCAAATCCGGGGCATTCTCCTCCCTTACGCGTCCGCTCCTGCCGGTCAGAATTGCTTCTATTATTATATCATGTCTGCTCTGCCCCGCATAGAGAAAATACAATTTTTCACACTCGCATCCCAACACACCCCAACATTTTTGATGTTGTTTTGTCTTTTGTTTGTATGTTTTTACATTGACATTATTTCGGATATACCCCATACTAAAAGAAGTGCAGAAGTGCTGCGCATGATTCTCCCCCTGCCGGGAGGAGATCAGGAAAGTGAGGCTTTGTTTTATGGAGATCAAGCAGCATACGGTCAATATCTGTCACAGCTGCCATACAGCAGAACTTTCTTCCGCCCCCGCAGAGCGGTACGAATTCGACATCCATACCCACACCATCGCCAGCGGACATGGTTCCTCTGCGACGATCACGGATATGGCAAAGGCAGCGGCAGCAAAAAACCTGAAAATGCTTGGCATATCTGACCACGGTCCTGCCACATTGGGCGGAGGCAGGGTTTCCTATTTCCGCAATCTTGCGTATGCGCAGAAAGAGCGTCTGGGCGTACGCATGCTTTACGGAGCGGAGGTTAATATCATTGACCGCGAAGGTCATCTGGACCTGGATGACAGCGTGCTTGAGTATCTTGACTATGTAATCGCCAGCATGCATCAGCCGGTCATAAAACCGGGGACTGAGGATGAAAATACCGAGGCTTATATCAACGCTATGAAAAATCCATATGTGACTGTCATCGGGCACTGCGATGACACAAAATTTCCTGTGGATTATTTCAGGCTTTTCAAGGCAGCAATGGAACATCATGTTCTTCTGGAGATCAACAACAGCTCCTTAAGTCCTGAAGGCTACCGGGGAGATACAAAGTTTAACGACCTGCTGATCCTGAACCTTTGCTGCCACTTCAGTTATCCCGTGCTCTTTTCCAGCGACAGCCATGGCACAAAGCACGTAGGTGATTTTACATATGCAGCAGACGCAGCCAAGCTTGCCGGCGTCCCCCGTTCACTGATCCTGAATCATTCCGCAAAAGCGTTCCTGAGTTTTCTGGATGGCAGATAGTTTTCCGAAAGACTGGTGGCTTTCCGGAAGACTGGCAGTTTTTCCGGGAGACTGGTAAAACTGTATTTATAAACGAATAAAACCAGGATACCCCCGCATACTGTATTGTCAGAAGGGATCTGATGTAATACAGTATGCGGGGGTATTTTATGGATAGTGAAAATATGAAATATGCAAAAAAGTATCTTGCGGCAGGGCTTATCTTCAGCGCAGTCCTCGGCACTCTGGCTCATTTTTTCTATGAATGGTCCAGCCAGAATCCGGTGATCGCTCTGTTCTCCCCGGTCAATGAATCCACATGGGAACACATGAAGCTTGTCTTCTTTCCCATTCTGCTCTGGAGCCTCTTTCTGCCTGTCAAACTCCGGGAAGACAGCCCCGCTCAGCGGTGTGCCCTCCTTGTCGGAGGGCTGATCGGCACATGGCTTGTACCGGTGACCTTTTATACGTATTCCGGAATTCTCGGACGGAACATCGCCTTTATTGACATTGCAATCTTCTACATCTCCGTCCTGACCGCTTTTGGTATCGCATGGAAACTGCGGGATTCGGACCGGGTATCAAAACTCTGCCCTTTCATCCGTCTTTTTACCGCTGTGATGCTCCTGGCATTTTTCCTGTTCACCTTTGCCCCGCCGGATATCGGTCTCTTCGCCGAGCCGTGACCATTTCGCCTTGCTATCTTGTGACAATGTCTACCGGTACATTAAAGATCTTCGCCACTTTCAGGATCGTATCGATATGTCTGCCTGTGGCAGCTGCAAAGTGATGTGTCGGTCCGCATTCGCTCCAGCGGGTCACAAACTCTCTTGCGCCGCATGTAAAGCGCGTTCTCATATTTGTATCGCCGAAGGAGAGGATCGGCCCTTCCTCGTTTACACCCTCAGCCACAATGAACTTGAAGTGACCGTCTCCATCCTGTGTGATCGCCAGGTAAGTCACCGGTCCTGTGTACGGATAGAACTGTGTCAGGTAGCCGCCGCCTGTCTTTCCGTGGAATACCTTTACGATCTTCATAGTCGGTTTCTTATCAGAGATGTCTGCATCTCCCGAACCGCTGTGACCGATAATAGCAATATCATCATTGAAGTCAATGGAGTACATCTCAGCAAGCTGTCCTGTTCCTGAGATCGTCTTTAAGATGCTCATCGCCATTGCGACTTTCATATCGCCTTCTACCGCGCATGCGGTTCCCTGCTTGATCAGCATGGAGAACGCCGGGATAAGCATACTGTCAAGGACGCCCGCCTTGCCCTGAGCAAATCCGTCGTAATGGGAAGCGATCAGTCCCAGCTTCTCATCTTTCACCCATTTTTCAAATGCAACGACATATTTTGCCATCTCCCAGACTTCTTCGATACTTCCGCCGCCCTCGATATCAAACGTATCAAGGATATCCTGCGCTTTCGCGCGGATTGCGTCTTCATCCGTGATATCATCAGCGATCGCCCACATTTTCTCCCAGTCAAACTGCTTTGTATACAGGTGCATCCTTCTATACAGGTTTGACTCGTCGATGTAAAGATCCATCATGCCCGGATACGGTCTTCCGATCTGAGCGATATTCGTATCGCGGAATCTCCTTCTTGTCTGAGCGGCGCGGCACCAGTCTTCGATCTCCGCCTGGACAGCCGGGTCTCCGCCCTCGACAACGCCGGTGATCACCGCGTGTCTCTTGCCGTATCTCTCAAGGTCAGCCACCATCTCGCCCACAGCGCCGCACGCATAGCCCTCACCAAGCCATGTGGCGATATCTGTATGGTTATAGTCCAGAGCTTTAAGCTTCTGGATATTCACAAGGACAACCGGCACATCCAGATCTTTCACGGCCGGGAGCATATTGTAGGATGTAGCATATGTAAGGAGCTGAAGGAATACCAGATCCACATCCGCCGCGCGGAACAGATCTCCCGCTGCCTGGGACTGCTCTTTTGTCGTCACCATTCCGCCGTCAATGATCTCTACCGTATCCGGGAGCGTCTTCTTAAACGCCTCATACTGCGCCTCAAACTCAGGTACAAGCGACGGGAACTGCGGCAGGTACGCACCTAACGCAATAGAAAATACACCAATTTTTGCTTTTGTTTCAACTAACATGTTAATTCCTCCTGTTTGAATATTTTGCCTCGAAGGGGTCTGACCCCTTTAGTACATTACAACATCAAAAGACTCTCTCACGCAGGTTCTTGCCTCCGGAAGATCTTTAAACACACCATCGCAAAGCATCTGCACGATTACATTTCCGATGGCAGTCGCCTCAGACGGGCCTGCCGAGACTTTCTTCCCGGTATATTTTGCAGTGAGTTCGTTTAAGTATCCTGCATTGGAACCGCCGCCCACCACATAGATCGTACTGTATTTCTTTCCGGTGATCTTTTCGATCTCCTGCACAGTATCCCCATAGCATTTTGCCAGGCTGTTGTAGATCACGGATGAGATCTCACCCACAGTCTCCGGCACCTGCTGTCCTGTCCTGCGGCAGAAATCCTGGACAGCTTTGATCATGCTCTTTGGGGCCAGGAAGCAGTCATCATTGCAGTCTACGATAGAGGGGATCGTCTCTTTGGACGCCATCTCACAGATCTGAGCAAATGACAGATCCTCTGTAAATTCTTTCTTCACGGACTGGATCATCCACAGTCCCATAATATTCTTCAGATAGCGGAATCTGTGGTCATATCCCCCCTCATTCGTGAAGTTTGCTTTCATACTCTCCATGGAGCAGTCCGCCTCTTTGCGCTCGATTCCCATCAGAGACCATGTGCCGGAACTGATGTACACCGCGTCATCGTCATTGGTCGGGACAGCCAGCACCGCGCTTCCCGTATCATGAGTCGCCGGGAGCACGACCGTACAGTTGAAGCCGACCTCCTTCTGTACCTCTTCTGTAAATTCCCCTACCACTGTTCCCGGCATGGATACCGGGCGGAACATCTTAGAATTGTATCCGAGCATATCGATCAGCTCATAATCCCAGTCATTGGTCTTTGGGCTGACCAGCTGCCCTGTCGTTGCATTGGTATACTCATTTTTCTTCACGCCTGTGAGCAGGAAATGGAAATAATCGGGGATCATAAGGATACTCTCTGCCTGCTCCAGATATTCCGGATGCGACTCTTTCACTGCCATAAGCTGATAAACGGTATTAAATATCTGCTTCTGGATACCAGTACGCGCGTACAGTTCATCCTGAGGGATCACCTCATACACCTTCTCGTCCATGCCCTCTGTGCGGCTGTCGCGGTATCCCACGGTATCGCCCAGGATCCGATCATCCTTATCAAGCAGCACATAATCAACGCCCCATGTGTCGATGGCCATGGAAACCGGGATCTTTCCAATCTCTTTACATTTCTTAAGACCGTTTTTGATCTCCGTAAAAAGGCGCTCCACATCCCAGCAGAGGGTGCCATTCTTATCGTCCATCCCATTGGGGAATCGATACACTTCTTCGAGCTGCATCTTCCCGTCCTTCATGCCGGCCAGCATGTGACGTCCGCTGGATGCCCCGATATCAATGGCCAAATAATATCTCTCCATCTCTTGTGCCTCCTTCTTCTGTTTATCATCTGTTTTTATTATAATTAGCAAAATCACACAAAAAAAGGACGCTATTTACATAAAACAGCGTCCTTATTTGCAGATTATATCGATTTTAGCGTTCTTTTTTGCATTTTTCACAAATCTTTTCCCTGTATTTTGTTTAAATTGCCTCTGTACTCCTTTGGGCTTACTCCATACTTTTCTCTGAATCTTCGGTAAAAATAGCTGGTGTTATCATAGCCTATTGACTCAATGATATCCGTGACCGGTATGGCGCTGTTTGTAAGAAGATACACTGCCTGCTGCATCCTTTTCTCCTGCAGCAGCTCCTTGTAAGTCCTCCCCGTCCTTTTCCGAATCTCCCGGCTCAGCCAGTATACGTCATAGCCCATCTGTTCTGCCAGCTCAGAGAGGCTGCCGTTCTTATAATGTTCCTCAATATAACTCAGCACAGAAGCTGTGATCTCATTGTCAAATTTCCGCCCGCCGGACTCCATCTTATCCATGCAGTTCAAGAGCTGAAGAAATAAAAGTCCCATGGTGATCTGCGTGCAGCTTCGCTTATTGGAAGAGTCATAAAAAATCGTCCACACCATATTTTCTATCAGATTCTGTACCGGAAGGATATCCGCCACATGGAAATACAGCCAGCTGGTCTCGCCGTCGCGCCCGCAGAGCGCCCCGACCAGAAAATCCCGGAGCTGATTTTTTTCATTTCCCATCATGGCAAAAGCCGTGTCCAGAAATTCCGGCAGAATAATAAAATTTACCGCAATATCATCTTTCCCTGCCGGAAGGATCTCTTGGACCGCATTCTGGTTCAGGAAAAGCAGGTCCCCTTCCCTCAGCACTACTTCATTCCCGTTCAGAATATGAGTCGTACTGCCCTGACACATGTAGATCACTTCAATATAGTTATGAGTATGCTCAGGGAAGTGCACGAACCTCGTATGGGAACGCACCTGAATAAGCTTCCCCCTCTGGAGAAGCTTACTGCTGTCAATGATCATCTCTTTTTTTTCCGTATAGATCTCCTGGTCTATCTCTTTTCGCCCGTTGAGGATCCTCTGTTCCTCCTCCGTGATGACCGAGAGCTCTCTGATCAATTCCTGATGCATCATACTGCCTTTCATTTCATAACAAACTCAGAGCATGCTGCTTACCGGGCAGAGTCGATTTCCTGCGCCAGCGCCATATATTCCTTCGCGCTCCGGCTGCTCTTCTTATACGCCATGACCGGGGCATTGTTGTCCTGGGACCACTCAATCCCACTGTCCACCCGGATATAGGTGTCAAATACCTTCACGTCATCCAGCTCCTTCAGCGTATCCAGCGTCTGACGAAAGTAATTCTTCCTCGTATCCACCTTGGTAATGACAATGCCTCCCAGCTTCAAATCCGAGGCGATCTCCTTTACTTCATCCAGGAACTCGAACATATTTCCCAGACCAAAGAGTCCCCACGGGGATGCCTCCACCGGGATGATGATCTCGTCAGATGCGCACAGAATGTTCATGACCCATCCCCCAAGAGTAGGCGGGGCATCGATCAGGATATAATCATACGCACCCGACTCTCTGACCTTTCTGAGTCCTTTCTTCAAGATATACTCCCTCTGCCATTTTGTAAACAGCTCGTACTCAATGGAGCTCATCAGCGTGGATGACGGTATCAGATCCAGCCCTTCATAGGGCGTATGCACGATGTATTCCGCCAGGTCATCCTGCCTGCGGATCCCTTCGTAAAGGTTTTTGCTGCCCTGGGCAAATCCCAGCACTGTATCCTCATCAAAAAGAGAGAGGGAAAGATTCAGCTGCATGTCCCCGTCAATCAGAAGCACTCTGCGTCCAAGCTGTGTCAGACCGTACCCTACATTGGAACATGTCGTTGATTTTCCACTCCCTCCTTTATTGTTTGCAAAACAGATTACCCTTGTGCCTGTTTCCATCTGCCGCCTGTCTCCTTTCTTCATGCTCTTTTCCCTTTCATCCACTCTGTATGCGCCGGTTCCGGTCCGAAATTCTTGTCAACGAGCCGACAGTATTCCTCAAACGCCGGCACACCGGAGAATCTCTCTTGCAGCACATCCCGAACCCCTTTATAGTACCATGCAAGAGCTGCTTTGCTCTGCATGCGGAAACGTGTCCAGAGCGCATCGCCTTCCCTGGGGTAATCCCGGTCAATATCACGCATATTGGACAGCTTATCCGCGAGCCCGATCATCTGCACCTCCACAGGAGCCTCCCTGAGCCGGCTGATCGTAGCGCCTTTTCGCTCCTCCCATGTCTTCGACTTATCCTCACTCTCCTGAGCCACCATATCCGCTACCCGGCTCCCGAACCGGAGCTTTAACACATCCCAGGTGATCCCCCGGCAGTCCTCGATCGTATCGTGCAGTACCGCCGCGCAGATCACCTCCTCATCCTTGGTCATCGTGGACACAATATCCGCCACCTCAATCGGATGGACAATATAAGGCCGCCTCGTCCCTTTGCGAAACTGCCCCTCATGTGCCTTCGCCGCAAACTCCATCGCGTCATTGATCATGTTCTGCCCTCCACCGGCTTTCCCCGCCTCGAAACAATCTCCTGATGTCATAACTGTCCGTCTCTGTCTCAAACCGGACTATCCATGTAAATTTTAGCACAGGGCGGCGGCAAGTACAATAAAAAAGGACAGAACCTCTCAATCTGGTGTGCTACCCGTCAAGTAGACAATGAAAAAAATATAAAATTTTTGTGCTGCCCGGTTTGTGCCGGGCAATATTT
>CALWFS010000096.1 GCA_944377705.1 uncultured Mediterraneibacter sp.
GGGCGCGGGGAAATATATGACAGGATACAAGACAGTCGTTGGAATGGTAAACGGGATGCTCGAGGAGCTGAACATTGCAGTTCCCGTAGCTCTCCATCTGGATCACGGCAGCTATGAGGGATGCCTGAAATGTGTAGAGGCAGGATTCTCTTCCATTATGTTCGACGGATCACACTATCCGATCGATGAGAACGTGGCTAAGACAACAGAGCTCGTTAAGATCGCGCATGAGCACAATATGTCTCTTGAGGCTGAGGTTGGATCCATCGGCGGCGAGGAAGACGGAGTGGTCGGAAAAGGCGAGTGTGCGGATCCGGATGAGTGTAAGATGATCGCTGATCTGGGCATTGACTTCCTGGCAGCAGGTATCGGCAATATCCACGGCGTATATCCGGACAACTGGGAAGGGCTGAGCTTTGAGACTCTGGATGCGATCCAGCAGAAGACAGGGGCAATGCCGCTCGTGCTTCACGGAGGCACAGGGATTCCGGATGACATGATCAAGAAGGCGATCGATCTGGGCGTTGCTAAGATCAACGTAAACACAGAGTGCCAGCTCGTATTTGCGGAGGCGACACGCAAATATATTGAGGAAGGAAAAGACAAACAGAGCAAGGGATTCGATCCGCGTAAGCTTCTGAAACCGGGTACAGAGGCTATTATGGCTAAAGTGAAAGAAAAAATGGAATTATTCGGATCAATCGGAAAAGCCTGAAAAATTTTTAGAAGACCTGAATAAAAATTAGATGTAAAAAATGCTTGCCTTTTCCGGGCAGGTAGGTTATACTGACTGACATAGAAATGAACAAGGGCGTTCCAACAGAGCTTGGAGTGCCCCTTTTTTTGTGAACAGGCCGGTACAATTTAATGAATGCGGCAGCCTGGGATCCGAACGTTTCTAATCAGTCAGGAAGGAAGGGATTATATGATGAGTACAGAACCAATTAAGGTGGCAGAGATCTTTGGGGAAAACGTATTTAATGATACTGTGATGCAGGAACGTCTCCCGAAGAAGGTTTATAAAAATCTGAAAAAGACGATCGAGGAAGGCAAAGAGCTGGATCTTGAGACTGCGGATGTGATCGCGCATGAGATGAAGGAGTGGGCGATCGAGAAAGGCGCGACACACTATACCCACTGGTTCCTGCCGCTGACAGGAGTTACGGCAGAGAAGCATGATTCTTTTATTTCAGCTCCGCTCCCCAGCGGAAAGGTGCTGATGAGCTTTTCTGGGAAAGAGCTGATCAAGGGAGAGCCGGATGCATCTTCTTTCCCGTCGGGAGGGCTGAGAGCAACATTTGAGGCAAGAGGATATACCGCGTGGGACTGCACGTCTCCGGCATTCGTCAGACAGGATGCGGCTGGCGCTACGCTTTGTATACCTACGGCGTTCTGCTCTTATACAGGAGAGGCGCTTGACCAGAAGACGCCGCTGCTCAGATCCATGGAGGCGATCAATAAGCAGGCTCTGAGACTTCTCAGATTATTCGGAAACACGACATCTAAGAAGGTTACACCGTCCGTAGGACCGGAACAGGAGTATTTCCTTGTAGATGCTGAGAAATTCGAGCAGAGGAAAGACCTGATCTATACAGGACGTACCCTTTTCGGAGCAATGCCGCCTAAGGGACAGGAGCTGGATGACCACTATTTCGGAACGATCCGCCAGAGGATTGCAGCGTTCATGAAAGACGTGAACGAAGAGCTGTGGAAGGTTGGAGTAACAGCGAAGACGCAGCACAACGAGGTGGCTCCGGCACAGCATGAGCTGGCGCCGATCTACGCAGAGGCAAACATCGCGGTAGATCACAACCAGATCGTGATGCAGACTCTGAAAAGAGTGGCATGCCAGCATGGTCTGAAGTGTCTCCTTCACGAGAAACCATTCGCGGGAGTCAACGGTTCCGGTAAGCACAACAACTGGTCCATCACAACAGACGATGGAATCAATATGCTGGATCCGGGCAAGACACCCCATGAAAATACACAGTTCCTGCTCGTTCTCACCTGTATTTTAAGAGCGGTGAACACGCATGCAGACCTGTTAAGAGAGTCCGCGGCAGATCCGGGGAACGACCACAGGCTTGGAGCAAATGAGGCTCCGCCGGCGATCATTTCCGTATTCCTGGGCGAACAGCTGGAGGATGTGCTTGAGCAGCTGATCAGCACAGGCGAGGCTACTCACAGTATCAAGGGCGGCAAGCTTGAGACCGGCGTGCGTACCCTTCCGGAGCTTGCAAAGGATGCTACGGACAGAAACCGTACTTCGCCGTTTGCGTTTACAGGAAATAAATTTGAATTCCGTATGGTAGGTTCACGGGATTCCGTTGCTTCACCGAATATCGTGCTGAACACCATTGTTGCCGAAGCATTTGCAGACGCATGCGATGTGCTGGAAAAAGCAGATGATTTTGATCTGGCAGTACATGATCTGATCAAGAAGTATGCGATAGAGAACCAGAGGATCGTATTCAACGGGGACGGTTACTCAGAGGCCTGGGTCGAAGAGGCGAAGAGAAGAGGACTTCCGAATATCCGTTCCATGGTGGAAGCAATTCCGGCGATGGTGACGGACAAAGCGGTCAGCCTGTTCGAGAGATTCGGCGTGTTTACCAAGGCAGAGCTTGAGTCCCGCGCGGAGATTCAGTACGAGACTTATGCAAAGGCAATCAACATAGAGGCGCGCACCATGATCGATATGGCAAGTAAGCAGTTCCTGCCGGCATTTATCAAATACACAAAGACACTGGCTGATACGGTGAATTCCGTGAAAGAAGCGGGAGCGGATGCTTCTGTTCAGATGGATTGTCTGAATGCAGTGACATGCCTTATGGGTGAGACAAAGAAGGCACTGGATGAGCTGATCAAGCTCACAGATGAGGCTGCTGCAAAAGAAGAAGGCGCGGTACAGGCAAACTTCTATCATTCAGATGTGTTCCCGGCTATGGAAGCGCTCAGGGCGCCGGTTGATAAGCTGGAGATGATCGTTGATAAGGAGGCGTGGCCGATGCCATCCTACGGAGATCTGATCTTTGAGGTTTAAAAACATAGAATAACAGAATAAAAACAGAGGCAGAACTTCAGAATTGGAAGTTCTGCCTCTGTTATTTCTATATTGGACTGCGCTATGGACGGTTGCGGTAATCTTTAGGGGAGACTCCGGTAATCTTTTTGAATACTTTACTGAAATAAAATGAACTTTCAAATCCTAGCCGGTCCGAAATCTCATAAATTTTCAGGTTTGTTTCTTTCAGAAGTTTCTTGGATTCATCAATCTTCTGATTGGTGATATATTCACTAAGTCCCACATTCATATGTTTCTTGAAAAGCTGACTCAAATAATTCGGGCTGATGCCAAATGTATCTGCAATATCCTGTAGAAAGATCCGCTCATGGATATGTTCATGGATATACTGGCAGCACAGGATGGCAAGAGAATTCTGGTGTGACTTTTTCTTGTCCTCAAAGGAGAGGCACAGTCCTTCCTCGAGTCTGGACAGCCAGCTGATGATAGCGGGAATACTCTTCAGGTGGTAGAGAGAACGGTAAGTGTCCGGTTCTTCGCGGAAAATATTACCGATAATATCCGGTCCGTCAGGCAGGAGCGTCATAGCAAAGTGGAGGATGTTTGACGCAGCATCCAGAGCCTGGGAAAAGTGTACGCGATCTTTCCCGAGAAGCCCCTGTATTGTATCAATAATAGCGCGCAGGGCGCTTTCATCCAGTTCCTGAAAGGCACGGCTGATATCATCCCGGAAAAGCGACATGCTGAACACGTTGCGAAGTTTGCTCATATCAGAATGCTCATCGCAGAAAAGTACGGGGGTCTCCTCTGACAGACAGGGCAGGATCTGACGGGAATCGCTGTAAGAGGAAGAAAGTTCCAGGGGATCCTGTACAAGTCCTCCGATGCTGGTCAGGAAAGAGACATTGTAATAGTTGTACAGCATTTCCGCTGTACTTTCCAGTGCATTTCTCACATGGGATTTCCAATCTCCTGTATACCCGTTGTTCAAGAGGAATACTGCCGCGAGAAAATGCGTGTCCAGTGCAAGGACGTGGCAGGGAATATACTTGGAGAGAAGCTCCTGGAACATCTGGAGAGTCTGATTATAAATATTGAGCGGGATATCCTGCCCGGCGGAAGGGATGCCGGCCTTGTTTCCGGGAGCCGGGATAAACTGGATCGATGCAGCCGCATATGCCTCCGCGTTTAAAGGAATTTCAAATTGTTGCTGCTGAAGCTGGAATTGCTCCCTGCTTTCAAACAAATTATTCAAAAGTTTGATATAAAAGCGCTCCTGGAACATAAGCAGGCTCTGTCTGGAATCGCGGAATTCAGGATGTTTCTGCCGGATCAGTTCCACCTGCTCAATTGCCTTTTTGACAGATTCAGTCAGAGACTCCGGGGAGAGATCGATCTTCACCAGATAGTCAACAGCGCGGAAGCTTAAAGCCTCCCGGGCATACTGAAAGTCTTCGAAGCTGGTCAGAATGATAAAGACCGGGAGCCGGCCCAATTCCTTTATACAGCGTTTCCCCAGCTCAAGACCCGAGGAGCAGGGCATCTGGATGTCCGTAATAACGATTTCCGGACGGTGATTGTTAATCAGTTCCCAGGCAGTATCCCCATTGGAGGCAGTGCCGCAGATCTCAATGCTGAGTGCAGACCAGTCGATCATGGAACGCAGTCCGATCTGAATGAGAGGTTCATCATCCGCTATAACTAATTTAATCATTTCATATCACTCCTTTGGCTGGTTATCCGGTATTGTGGCATCGTTCATCTCAGACTGCCTATCCGGAAGCAGGATAGACATACATGTGAACACTCCGGGCGTGCTCGCAATGCTCAGCCCGTATTCCTTTCCGAATGTGTACTGGATCCGCTTGTTGACGCTTGCTATGCCGATCTGTTTGAAAAAACTGGAACGGTCGGAAGTACTTCCGGATAAGACGGATTTAATTGTTTCTTCATCCATTCCCACTCCGTCATCCGTGATATCAATACAGATCATATGGTCTGTTTTACGGTACAGATGGATTTCAATATGTCCGCTTGAGCTTTTAGGCTCTATTCCATGGAAAATCGCATTTTCAACAATGGGCTGCAAGGTGAAGCGGAGGATCTGGTTTCTGAGCAGTACCTGGTCCTCGATCCGGTATGTCATGGTGATCGCTCCTCCGTAGCGGTATTTCTGGATGGTAAAGTAGTCGTCCAGAAGACGGAATTCATCTTCCACGGTAACGATGGTTGAGGTGCCTTTTGAGATGCTCTTCAGCAGATGAGCAAGAGCAGTAGTCATCTCAGCGATTCCGTCCGCATGCTGGGCAGATGCCATCCATTTGATCGAATTTAACGTATTATAGAGGAAATGAGGGTTGATCTGGCTCTGAAGAACCTGGTATTCCTGATCTTTTTTTGCCTTCTCATCAGCGATCCTCTGCTGCATCAGGCTATTGATATCCGTGGCAAGCAGGTTGATATCATGTCCGATCTCGCCCAGCTCATTGTTCCATTCGATATCCGGATTCTGACTGAAATCCCCCATTGCAATGGAGGAAAGCTGTTTTTTCAGGAGTGCGACCGGTCTGGTTACATTGTAGGTGAGCAGCCGCATGAGTACCAGCCCGATGACCGTGACGAACAGCAGTATGATGAGCAAGATCGAGAGAAATCCTCCTGCAGAATTCTCCGCACCATCTGCTATTACAGGAAGTGTCAGCCAGCATCCGTCGGCTTCTAGAGGCGAGGATACATACAGCCCCGGAAGACGGGGGTCAGAGATTTTCTGGACAATTGTATCCCTGGCGCCCATATCAGTATAGTCCAGCTTCCTGGTATCCACGGCCTGAGAGATTTCGGAAATCTTTTTTCCGTCAATACAGTAGCTTTCATCAAAGATCGTCAGGTATACAGGCGTATTTTCCTGCTCCGAAAATCTTACAAGAGGGTCCGTGAACATGTCGAACGCAATCTGAATGTACAGAAATCCTACTTTGCTGCTGCTGTATGCGGACTCGATAGGGCGTATGATGGGAAGCATTTTTTCAGGAGTCCGGGTCAGCGGATCGTCCTGTACACCAACAGAAAAAGTATAGTCCGAAGCTGAGATAAGTTCGTCAAAATAAGGAAGTCCATTGAGGCGCTCGATTACGCTGCGGTCAACAGAATAATAAGACTGCAGGAAGCGCTGCAGATATTTCGTATTCTCTGAGTTTGTAATGATGATCCGGGAAATGTAAGGTTTCGCCGAGGTACTCAGGTATTCTTCGCTCAGCCGTTCTCCTGCCTCTCGGGTCAGTGCGTTAAAAGAGGATTCCTCCGGACTGGAGGAAATATAGTTGACCACAGTGGTGTTTGTCTGGCTCCAAAGAGCGAGATCCAGGACGCTGTCCAGATTTGTATTGATCTCGTTGCGCATGAACTGGAGATTCGTCTCTGCTGCGTGGATTGAGTTTGTGCGCAGACTGTCCGAAAATATAACATAACTGATTAGAGTGGCTCCGATCCCGAAAGTCATCATCAGCGTTATTGTAAGAAGAAGAAAGTTGCCTTTCAGAGTTCCGGAAATTTTTGTCCGCGATGCATTTAACAGAAAATTTTTCATATGTATGCTCTCATTTCTTTGATCAGTTGTATCCTTATAAAAGAACACAGTTTATAATATAACATATTCGTGATTTCTTCTATATCCAAATATTTAATGTGATATAAAATGCATATTTTCGTAGAAAAAGACATGGGGAAACGGGAAAGAAAATTCGGAAAATAAAATGGAGAGAGAAATCGCAGGAAATCGTAGACAAAGCTATGGCAAAAAATATGGGGCTTTTTATAATAAATGCATAATCATTTATAAAGGAGGAGAAAAAATGAAGAAAAAGTTGTTTAGCGCGCTGCTTATAGCTGCTATGTGTATGACGACTCTTGCCGGATGCGGCGGTGGTTCTGATACAGACGGTGGAGGTACTAAAGAAAGCGGGGGAGACGGTGAAGAAGTGTCTTCCGGAAGTGATACCGTAGTCGGCGCAGAGGATGCTTCTACTGTACTGAAGTGGGCAATCTGGGATGCCAAGACTGCTACATATTGGGAGGCGGTTGCGCAGGCATACGTTGACCAAAACCCGGATGTACGTATTGAGATGACAGACCTTGGTTCAGCTGACTATCAGACAGTCCTTTCCACAGAGCTTTCCGGATCCGGTTCGGATTTCGATGTGGTAACGATCAAGGACGTGCCGGGATATGCAACCCTTGTGTCCAAAGGAGTGCTTGAGCCATTGAGCGACAGGATCGAGGCGGACGGAGTGGATCTCTCTCTTTACAATGGCATGACAGATCAGGTAACGGTAGACGGAGAACTTTATGAACTTCCGTTCAGAAATGATTTCTGGGTTCTCTACTATAATAAAGATCTGTTCGATGAAGCTGGAGTTGCTTATCCTACAAACGACATGACTCTGGAAGAGTATGATGAGC
>CALWFS010000097.1 GCA_944377705.1 uncultured Mediterraneibacter sp.
GGGCGGGGGAAAAGGAACCGCGGGGCAAATGGCTCCTGGCGCTCCTTGGGCTTGCGTCGCTTGGCAGCGGTTATTATATCGCCCAGACAGCGGATTCGCCGCTGAAAGCAGTGAATGTGTTCTTTTTGGCGGTGATCTTCGTCGTCATCGGGACGTATCTGCTTTTTATGACAGGCAGTATCGTGCTCTTAAAGGCGCTGAAAAAGAATAAAAACTATTATTATAAGACAAAGCATTTTACGGCTGTGTCCGGTATGCTCTACCGGATGAAGCAGAATGCGGCGGGACTTGCCAATATCTGCATCATGAGCACGGCGGTGATCGTGGTATTGTCCGTGTGTGTCTGCCTCTATGCGGGAATCGAAGACTCTCTGAAAAATCAGTTCCCAAAGGAAGTATCTGTAAGTATTCCGGACGGATCAGACGAGATCAGGACAAAGACTGTACAGCTCATTCAGGAGACCGCGGAGGAGGCGGATGTCAAAGTGACAGGAGAGCTTGGGTATCGGTCCTTCCTGCTTCCGTGTATGCTCAAAGGAGACACAGCGATGTTCGGCAATGCGGTGACCTATGGAGATGAGGAAGGGTTTACCGAGTCGTACCGCGGCATGGTTTTGATCCCTCTGGAAGATTATAAAGCGGTGACAGGAGAGAATGAGACGCTTCAGGAGGGAGAGGCGCTGATCTATGCCCCGGAGGATGAGTATGCATATGATACGATCCTTCTGGGTGATGTTCCGTACACAGTGAAAGAAGTGCAGGAAAACGTGCCTCTCGTGGCAGAGGGCATGATGTCCAATGTAGTGCAGATGTTCTATGTGATCCTGCCGGATGTAAGCTCTGTTGAGTATCTGGCTAAAGAGTACGGATTCTCTACCGAAGAGCTGAACCATGTGGGCTATAACGCCTGGTTCGATCTGGAAGGGGATGCGCAGGACAAAGAAGAAATGGTAAGACTGTTAGAAGAGATGATTGTGCAGGAAAACCCCAATTCCTATGTCCAGTATAAAGAAGACTATCGGCAGTCTACCTATGTAATGAACGGCGGAGCCCTGTTTATCGGGATATTTGTGGGCGCGCTCTTCCTAATATCCACAGTGCTGATCATCTACTATAAGCAGATTTCAGAGGGATATGACGACAGGGAGAACTATCAGATCATGCAGAAAGTGGGGATGGACAGAAGAGAAGTGCGGCGGACCATACGGAGTCAGATACTGGCAGTGTTTTTCCTGCCGCTTCTGGGAGCCTTTCTCCATGTGGCATTTGCGTTCCGGGTGATGACCATGCTGCTTGAGGTCATGTATGTGCTGAATGTACCCCTCTTCCTTGTATGCACCGCAGGAGTAACGGCTGTATTTACTCTGTTTTATGTGATCGTGTATATGGTGACATCCCGGGAATACTACCGCATTGTGCGTTAATATGGATAGTTCGGCCCGCGCGATTCGGAAAACCGCATTCGTTTTATGAAATGGGACCATCCCCTTGTGGGAACACCGGGCAGTGTGGTACACTGACGGTACAGTGTACACTCAATTTAAAGGGGAGTCAGACCATGGATGAAAACAGATATAATGCAGAACGAGTGATAAAAGAGGTGGAAAAAGCGGTTGTCGGGAAACGGGATATCCTGACAAAGATCATGACTGCGATCCTGGCGGGAGGGCACATCCTGATTGAGGACATTCCCGGCACGGGAAAGACAACCATGGCATTGGCGTTTTCCCGGGCAATGGGACTGAAGGTGAAACGGGTACAGTTTACGCCGGATGTGCTGCCTGCGGATCTCACTGGCTTTACAATTTACAGCAAAGAGACAGAAGAATTTGTTTACCAGCCGGGGGCCGCCATCTGTAATCTGCTTCTGGCGGATGAGATCAACAGGACATCCCCGAAAACCCAGTCTGCCCTGCTGGAAGTGATGGAAGAACAGCAGGTGACTGTGGATGGAGTCACGCACAGGACAGGCAATCCTTTTATTGTCATCGCAACGGAGAACCCTGCAGGATCAGCGGGGACACAGCTCCTCCCGGAATCCCAGCTGGACCGTTTTATGATCTGTGTCAGCATGGGCTATCCTACAGTGGAGGAGGAGATGGAGATCTTAAGGAGAGGGCAGACAAGGGGCAGAGGGGCTGAAAGGACAGAACCGGTCCTTGACGCGGCACAGCTGCTGGACATGCGTGTGGAAGTGTCAGAGATTTTTGTGCATAAGCGGATCTATCGGTATATCGCAGAGCTGGCGAAAGCGACCAGAGAGAATGAGTGGACAGAGCTTGGGATCAGTCCCAGGGGAACAGTGGCGCTGACTGCTATGGCAAGGGCATGCGCCTGGCTGAAAGGAAGGGAGTATGTGATCCCTGCGGATGTGAAAGAAATCTTTCCCTGTGTGGCAGGGCACAGGATCTATCTGAATATGAAGGCAAAGGTCGGGCATATCCGGGTGGAGGAGCTGATCCGTCAGGCGCTGGAGAACGTGACCGAGCCGGCGCTCAGGACAAAAAGCTGAACCGGATTTTGGCAGGAGAGAAGAGATGATTCGCAGATTGACAGGGTATTTTGCCGTGACGGCGGCAGCGGCTTATCTGTTTTTTATGTATGATGAGACCGTGACATCAGGGATTCTTGTGTTTATTCTTCTGTATCTTCCGGTGTCACTTGCATATATGCTGAAGGTGAAAGATAAAGTGACCGCAGATCTGGGACGTGTCCCTGCAATGGGGGAGAACGGAAAACGCGTCCGAGCCGGAGTCACTGTGCAGAACTGTTCCAGGCTGGCAGGGGTCCGCTATGAGTTGATCCTTTCAGCGGGGGATGCCAGGGACGGGAAAAAGAAGCGGAAAAGAAGAAAATATACGGGGACCGTGGCGGCGGGCGGAGAAGAGACACTCTGGTGTGAGTTTGAGAGCTGGCGGTGCGGCAGCATTGAGGTGAGGCTGGAGAAGCTGAGGATCTATGATTTCCTCGGTATTTTTCGTGTGGCAAAGAAAGAAAGCCAGATGCGTTCCGTGAAGATTATGCCGGAATTCATTTTGATGCCACTGGAGATCACCAGAAAGACAAGGGAATTCCAGGCAGAGGCAGATGAGTATTCTGGAGAGAAGAGAGGTGATGATCCTTCTGAAATATACCAGGTCAGAGAATACAGGGTCATGGATTCTCTGAAAGATATCCATTGGAAACTAAGTGCCAAAGAGGATGACCTCATGGTGAAAGAAAAAGGATTTCCTCTGGGATGTACGGTTTTGATCTGGTTTGACATAAGAGAAAACATGACTTCCGCAGAGAGTTTTTCTGCTGTGGCGGAGAGGGCGGCATCTTTGTCTGTCACTCTGGCGGAGGAAAAGTGCATCCATATGGCGGCTTGGTATGAAGAGAAGAATGAGAGGATCGTGAAGTACCGCGTAAAAGACGAGGAAGATGTTTACCGCATGGTGTGGCAGCTCCTAGACCTTGTACCGTGCCGGGATATCAGGAAACGGGACGCATGCCGTGAGGATGAGTTCCGGGGTCTGCAATTCAGCAGTATCGTGACCATCGACAGCAAGGGAGAAATGTGGAAGGACGGAGAGAAATCTCAGATCCTGCGCCTGTGATGTGAGCTGATGCGGAAATATAAGACCGAGGGGAACAGCAGACCGCGCAGAGGGTCTAATGACAGAAAAAGGGGAGATGACACAGTGGCGGGAAAAGGGCATGGGATAAAAGTATATAAGGCTCAGAAGAGAAAAAAGAAAAACCGAAGGGAGAAGTTCACGGCAGTGTGCCTATCATCTGTGTTTGTGTCCTTCCTCGGGGCGGCGTGGTGGAACGCATTTTTGTCCGTCTTTGCGCTGGATCTGAATGAGACATGGCTGTACGGAGGTATCTGTCTTCTATCTCTTTTTGTCTCATTTTTGATCGTGTGCGCGGGAAAGTGGACTGTAATTCCCACAATTTTGGCGGCGCCTGCTTTTTTATGGGTTAATGAAGTATATGGAACTGTGCCCGGAGCGGGGGAGGCAGTGCTGACCCTGCCTGTGCTGATCCTCTGGATCTTTGTCTTCCTTTCGGGAAAGGGGAAATTGCTGTCAGGTCTTGTCCTGGCAGCGCCTTTTGCGGTCAGCGCGTGGGCAGGATATTTCCCGTCGGCACAGTCCGCATGGATACTGATTTTTGCAGGAGCCATGTATTACGCTTCAAGCGCTTTGGGAACGTCAGATACCCGGAAGTACAGCGCAGATAACGATCCGGGAGCAATGAGACAAGGAGCCCGGAGGATGGCGGGCCTCCTTTTTACGGCAGGAGGATTCGCGCTCATGGTATGGATATCCGTCTCTGCCGGCAGGCTTCTGGATACAGGACGGCAGGAAGAGGGGAGCGTTTACCAGACTGTCCGCGCCCGGATCCATACGAATCTGATCGGAAGGATCGAAAGAATGACAGAGAGCAGGAGAGAAGACACCGGGGAGCAGCCTGTACCGGAGGATGCTGTTTTGGAAGAGGCGGAACAGGCACAGGAAAATGATGTCCTGACAGAAGAAGGGCAAAGTGAGGTGATCTTCGGTGATGATCCCGCATCGTCAGAAGACAGCATGGATCATCTGAAAGAAATCAGTGCCTTTGTGCCGGAAACTCTGGAAAATCCTTACACTGTGGCCCTGCAGGAAAAACCGTCAGGAACAGTGTATGTGCCGCTTAGGACAGGGACTGCTTACACAGGGGAAAGCTGGGAGAGGGGAAACGATCCGGGAGAAGTTCTTCCGGAAGAAATGCCGGATTTCCTTGAAGACTGCCTGATGTTTCCGGAAGGGATGAACCGGCTGGAGGAACTGTGCGAGAGCTGGGACACAAGCTCCGTCGAAGCGGTTGGAAGACAGATCGATGAGACTTTTGTATCTATGGCCGTTTATGACACTGCTCCCGGACCTGTACCGGAAGACGAGGATTTTGCAGAATATTTCCTGTTTGAAAACCACAGGGGCTTCTGCGTCCATTTTGCCACTACAGCTGCCCTGCTCTACCGCATGTGCGGATATCCATCCGTGTATATAGAGGGCTATGCAGTGCCGGCATCCGCTTTTAAGCAGACAGAAGACGGTTCCTGGCAGGCACAGGTCGAAGGCAGCATGGGACATGCCTGGTGCCAGGTATATGAGGGGAGTGGTAATGGCTGGGAGAATAAAGAGCATACGCCGGCAGCCAGGGAGAATGAAAATGCGGCGGAGAGAATAGCCGGTGCAGAGGGAAGCCCGGAGACAGTCCGGAAGACTCCTTTCAGCTGGCAGGCAGTGACTGCGGCAACAGCACTTTCTCTTCTGCTGGTCACTGCCGCCGCGATCCTGGTCAGAGCGGCTTTCAGAAGAAAAAGATTCCGGCAGGAGATTGCGGATGCCGCGGAGGGGAACGGGATTCCGGCGATGTATGAAGGAATCATAAAGATGGCAGGGCTTGCCAGGGGATCTGTACCTGGTCCCGGGAACAGGAAAGATGGGAGCGCCAATAAAAAGCCTGCCGGCATATTCGGGACAGAACGGATGGAACTTCTGAAAAAGGAATACCCGCAGATCAGCGCGGCAGAATGGGACTGGTTTTATGAACAGGTGATGCGCGCTCTCTATTATCATCTGGATGACGGGACTAAAACACGGGAGAGGGCATACCGGATATACAGAAAATGCACAGAAGCTGCCTGGGAGCGGATGACGTCAGGCAGCCGCCTGCTCTGCAGGTATGTGCACTGTATTTCGCCGGAAAACGGGAAGAAGATAAAAAGAAAATAATATGAATAAAAGGAGATCAAAAGATGATACGCAGACTTACAGAAAATGACAGGAAAATTTACATTGAGATGGCTAGGGAGTTTTATCACTCAGACGCAGTGCTCCATCCGATTCCGGATGAATATTTCGTGAGAACGGTGGAAGAAGCGCTCCGGTCGGATGTTTATGCGGAGATCTTTTTGTTTGAGTGTGACGAAGAAGCAGCAGGGTATGGTATGATCGCAAAAACCTTTTCCCAGGAAGCTGGAGGATATGTGTGGTGGATCGAGGAGATCTATATCCGTGAAAAGTTTCGCTCCAGAGGATTAGGCAGGGAATTTTTCCGCTATCTGGAGGACAAGAAAGGAAAGGACGTTACCCGTCTGCGTCTGGAAGTGGAGGCAGAGAATACCAGAGCGGTATCCCTCTATGAGAGGCTTGGATATGAGGTGCTGGATTACGTGCAGATGGTAAAAGATAAACTGAAATAGATAAATCGTATACTTGTATACAATTTGAGGGAAATTCTTTGAATACACCGTTGCAAGAACCTGTCGAACAATGCTATAATTCAGAGTAGCGTACTTTTGCCTTCGGGCAGGAGAAGAATTGTGAGTAGGTGACTGATTTGAAGAATAAGATCAAGCGATTTGCCAAAGGGGATTTCCATATCCCGCAGCCGGAGATCATCTTCCCTGAGACCCGGATTATTATGCGTGTCGGAGAGGGAGAGAAATACAGAGGGAGTTTTTCACTCCAGAACCAGGGGGAAGGGACCATCCGCGGTCTCGTCTATCCCTCTTCTTATCGCGTCCACTGTGATGAGCAGGGGTTTGACGGCAATCCGGTCAATATCTATTATACATATGACGGCAGCGGCCTTATGCCGGGGCATGTAGAGCACGGAAAATTTACGATTGTATGCAACGGAGGGGAATATGACGTGGCGTTTACCGCCATCATTGAGAAGCCCTTTGTGATGACGAGTTATGGCAAGATTCAGAGCCTGGAAGATTTCAAGAAACTTTCCTTCCGGGATGCCGCTGAGGCGGTGAAACTGTTCCGCTCCAGGGACTTCTATGAGATCTTGAAGTATGAGGATAAACGGATCCAGGCGCTCTATGATAATATGAGGAAATGGGAACTGGACCAGCAGGCGCTGGAAGAATTTCTCGTAGGCTGTAAGCAGAAAGAGAAGATTTTCCTGACCCTGGAGGAAGAGAGCCGGGCGTTTATCTCCTTGACAGAGGCGCGCAAAGAGACATTTACGGTGAAGAAAAACACATGGGGCTATCTGGAAATCGATGTGCGCACAGAGGGGGAGTTCCTTTATGTGGAACACACCAGGGTCACCACAGAGGAATTCATTGGGAATTCTTACCGGCTGGAGTATTTCCTGGATGTGGATAAGCTTCATGAAGGGAGCAATTTTGGCAGGATCATTCTGGAGTCGCCTTATGAGAGGCTGACCTATGAGGTTGTAGTTGAAAAAGATGTAAAGAGAGACGAAGAGCGCCGTGCGAATGACAGAGAATTTGCAGGGATCATCCGCAATTACCTGAAATATGAGAGTGGGAAAATGGCTCTTTCCGACTGGGTGCAGGAGGCAGTCCGGAGGATCAGCCACTTGCGGGATATGGCTCCCAGGAATGAATTTTATCTGCTCTTTCATGCGCATATCTGCCTGATCGGCGGACAGATGGACGAGGCAAAAT
>CALWFS010000098.1 GCA_944377705.1 uncultured Mediterraneibacter sp.
CAAATATAACACAAAAGAGCCTATCCTCGCTTTTTAAATATTCAGTTGTAACACATGTATTGTAATCCTACAATGAAATGGGCGACAGGAATTGAGACGGACTTGTCCGTTCACTGTATGAGGTGGTATAATTTTTTCGTGACTCGCCCCTGCGGTGTGTGTGGACGAGAAAAATTGATAACAGTTCAACCGTGCATACCTGTCTCATATATCTCGCCGTATGGCTGAGCTGTTGCGAAAATTCCGGGATGCGTGAGGGAGGAATACATCATGCTGAAGCTTGCAGTCTGCGATGACGAGAGAGTCTTTCGCAGCGACCTTAAGAGAATCCTGGGCACGGAGCTGGAGCTGTGCGGGATCGACTATCATATCACTGAATTTGACAGAGGAGAGGAGCTGATCGCCGGTCTGGAGAAAGCAGACTGTCAGATTCTTTTTCTGGACATTGAGATGAAAGGAATGGATGGCGTCGCAGCGGCGAGAAAGCTGCGGGAGATGAAGCGTCAGATAGAGATCATCTTTGTCACTTCGTATGCGGATTTTGTATTTCAGGGATACGAAGTGAGGGCGTTGAACTACATACTGAAGCCTTATGAGCCGGAGCGGATTGCGGCGGTTCTCCATACGGCCCTGGAAGCGCTGGATATCGATGCGGAAAAGTATTATGTGATCGAACAGAAGGGAGGGAGTATCCGCGTGCCCCTGTCTTCGGTAAAATACTTTTCCAGTGACCGGCGCACCGTGCATGCGATGACGACGGACAGGGAGTATACATTTTATGAGAAACTGAGCGACCTGGAAGCGGAGCTCCCGGATACATTTGTCCGGATTCATAACCGATATCTGGTCCATCTGAAATACCTTGACGCGGTACGCCGGAATACCGCGGTGGTGGACGGGGAAGAGCTGCCGGTCAGCCGGTCGTGCAAATCAGAGCTCTCCATTGCTTTTGCAAAATATATGCTGCAGTAGACCGCGGGAGAGAGCGGTGAGATTGTAAATACTATGGGAAAGATGAGTAGATAAAAATGAATGTAATATTTTTTCTTGCAGACTGGATTTCTCTGACTGCCTATTCAGTGCTTATTTTTCTTGTTCTGAAGGAGTTCGTCCCCCTCAGGTTCAGAAACCGGTTCTTTCATGTATTGGAGGCTGCATGCCTGCTTGTGGGATGCAATGCGATTGTATATCCGGAGGAGGTGACCGGGACGGTGGGAAGCCTTTTTGTGCTCCTGCCGGTTCTGATCATTTCCACAAGGGCGAGTGGTATATGAAGATTACCGCAGCTCTCATCGTCTATCCGGCGATGATGTCGCTCACCTTTCTGTTTCAGGATATCGGGCAGCAGATCTGGCAGTACGGATTCCATAAGAATATGGCGCCTGACTGGGAGACCGCGCTCTATCTGTTCACCCGATTTCTCAAGGTGCCGGCGTGGTATCTGATCTATCGGTGCGTGAAGGTATGGGTGCCCCGGGCGGTCCGGATGCTGACAAAGAGGATGTGGCTTGTTTTGTCCCTGATCTCCCTCGCGTCGTTCATCGGAATTATTATTATCATCTATAAATGTACCTATAATGATTCCTATCTTGCATGGCCGGCGTGCATCGCTACATTGATTACCAGTATGGGATGCTGCTACCTGTGTACTTACATGGCGAAGATCGTGCGGTCTGATATGGAGCTTGAGACCATGCGGTATCAGAAGTCCTATTATCAGGAGGTTGAGATTAGCCAGCAGACGGTGCGCAGGATGCGTCATGACATGAAGAATCATCTGAATGTGGTGGAGACGCTCTTAAGAGACGGAAGGTATGAGAAGGCGGAAGAATATCTGCACGGCCTGGATCAGGAGTTCGTATCAGGAACAAAAGTCTATTGTCCCGACCCTGTGGTGAACGCGGTCCTCAATGCGAAGATGGAAAAAGCAGAGGAAGAAGGGATCCCCTGTGAATATCAGGTCGACCTGGAAGACGCGCTGCCCATAGACGATATTGATCTCTGTTCCCTGTTTGCCAATACGCTGGACAACGCTGTGGAGGCATGTGAGAAGATCGCGGAAAGAGGAAAACGAAGGATCTCCCTGAAAGCACGCTGCCGGAACGGACATTTCAGCTATGAGATCGTCAATTCGAAAGAAAACAGGGTGACAGAGAAGAACGGAAACTTTGAGACAGATAAGAGTGACCGTCTCTCACACGGGATCGGCCTGCGGAACGTGCGGCAGATCGTCCAAAAGTATCAGGGGGAGATGGACGTCAGTTATACGGAAGATACATTCAGTGTAACCATATTCGTATAGATATGGCCAGGAATGGACAGTAAGATGGAAGAAATGCAAATTTATGCAAAAAACTTGAATTTTTATGCATAAGCATGTATACTGGCTAGTGTGCCGGAGATGAGCCGCATACAGGCTTCATGATCTTTGAGCGGAGGAGAAATCTTACCCGCTCTGAAAAAGGGGGGTGGAGCTTATGAGACCATTACTTGACCTGACAAAAGAATACGGACTTGTCCTGGACGGCGGAGGCGCGCGGGGCGCATACCAGATCGGTGCCTGGAAGGCGCTCAAGGAAGCCGGAGTGCGGATATCCGCTGTGGCAGGGACTTCTGTGGGAGCGCTGAACGGTGCTCTGATCTGCATGGATGACATGGAGAAGGCAGAGAAGATCTGGAGCGAGATGGAGTTCTCCCGCGTGATGTCAGTGGATGACGAATGGATGAGACAGCTTTTCCAGGGAGAGCAGAAGCTGGGGGATATTCTGACTGAGCTGAGGCGGATCTTCCGGGACAGAGGCGTGGATGTCACCCCTCTCCGCAGGCTCATTCATGAAGCAGTGGATGAAGAGAAGATAAGGAACTGCGGAAAAGAATTCTGTATTGTCACATTTTCACTGACAGATATGAAGGAACTGGAGCTGAGCATCTCCGATATTCCCGAGGGACGGCTGGAGGATTTTCTCCTGGCGAGCGCTTATCTGCTGGGCTTTAAGAACGAGCCCATGGAGGACGGCAAGCGGTATATCGACGGGGGTATCTTTAATAACGTGCCCGCAGACATCCTTGTAGAGAGAGGGTATACGGACCTGATCGAGATACGTATCTACGGTCCGGGGAGAGAGCCGAGATTGAAACTGCCTGAGGACGGGGAAATGTACCGGATCGGTCCCAGGGTGAAGCTGGGAAGCATCATTGAGTTTGACCGGGAGCGGAGCAGGCAGAACATGAAGATCGGGTACTATGATGCGAAGCGGATGCTTTACGGTCTGGAAGGGATCATTTATTATATCGAACAGGAACATGAGGAAGACTGGTACAGACGCAGGATGCGGGATCTGCCGAAACTGGAGAAACGGGCGCTGGCAATCGTGCTGAAGCTTCCGGTCACAAGCTCGGACAAAGAGCTGTACATGGGGATGCTGGAGGCGTCTGCAAAACTCCTCCGTGTGCCTAAATACTGCATTTATACAGTGGATAAGCTGAGGGAGGAAGTCAGGAAACGGTATGAACGGCTGGCAGATTTTGAGTCAATGAATGAGCTGCCGGATTTCATAGATCAATTTATAAAGATAGAGAGGGATAGGATCATGAATTTAAAAGGAAGAAACTTTTTGACGCTGAAGGACTTTACACCGGAAGAGATCACATATCTGATCGATCTGGCGGCAGATGTGAAGGAGAAAAAGAAACAGGGCGTCCCGGTAGACCACTGGCGCGGGAAAAATGTGGCGTTAATCTTTGAAAAAGACAGCACCCGCACCCGCTGTTCCTTTGAGGTGGCCGCACATGATATGGGTATGGGGACCACATATCTCGGACCGACAGGATCCCAGATGGGCAAGAAGGAGAGCATAGAGGACACGGCGAGAGTGCTCGGCAGGATGTATGACGGCATTGAGTACCGCGGATTCGGGCAGGAGATCGTTGAGGAGCTGGCAAAGTATGCCGGTGTCCCGGTATGGAACGGGCTGACCAACGAATATCATCCCACGCAGATGCTGGCGGATATGCTGACAATCCGGGAGAACTTCGGGAAACTGAAAGGGCTGAAGCTGGTTTACATGGGTGACGCACGCTATAATATGGGAAATTCCCTGATGATCGCATGCTCCAAGCTGGGGCTCCATTTCGTGGCATGTACAACAGAAGAGTATTTCCCGAATGCAGAGCTTGTGGCTCAGTGTGAGGAATACGCAGAGGAGTCCGGGGCGACCATCACGCTTACCTCAGATGTGAAAGCAGGGACAAAGAACGCGGATGTGATCTGTACGGATGTGTGGGTGTCCATGGGAGAGCCTGACGAAGTCTGGGAGAAGAGGATCAAAGAGCTGTCTCCTTATAAGGTGACGAAGGATGTGATGGCAAACGCAAACAAAGACGCCATCTTCCTGCACTGCCTGCCGGCATTCCATGACCTGAAGACAAAGATCGGAAAAGAGATGGGTGAGCGGTTCGGTATCGAGGACATGGAAGTAACAGATGAGGTATTCGAGTCTGAGCAGTCTAAAGTGTTTGACGAGGCGGAGAATCGGATGCATACCATCAAGGCAGTCATGATGGCTACTCTGGGAATAAAGCAGCTATGATGAGAGAAGACAAAAAGACACAGATGGCAGACGTTTTACTATCATTTTCATGACATTATGGATGTCCTGGAATGGACGTTCAAGCGGTCCATCCAGATCCTTGTGCAGCGGAGCATGGAATTGCAGGTCATGCTCCTGCAACTTCAATATAGCTGATAAACGAAAATTTCACCATTATAATATCCCCTTTCTGGATTTACAAAACAGCACATTTGTCAAAATTTTTTACAAAATTCAGGATTTGTAAATTGCAGGAAGAAGCCGGGGATCTGATGGACAATGAGCTGATTCGGTATCTCCACTCAGAGGGCGGCACACCCGGAGGGCGCCGTACAGCCTAAGGGACTCCGTGGTATAATACCCAAGAAAAAGAATATGAAATCAGAGGGATTAATATGAAAAGGAAAAAGGATTATCAGGCCACGGAATTCTGCCACAGATTTTTGTCAGACTATATAGAAGAAGGAAGCTGCTGTATTGATGCCACTTGCGGGAACGGAAATGACACAGAATTTCTCTGCCGGATGGCAGGGGAGGCCGGAAAAGTGTACGCATTTGATATACAGGCACGGGCCGTGGAACGAACGGCGGAAAGGCTGGAAAATGCCGGGTATAGGGAAAGGGCAGTACTGTACTGCAAAGGCCATGAGCATATGGCGGAATATGTGAAGGAAAAAGCAGATGTGATCATGTTTAATTTCGGTTATCTTCCGGGCGGGGACCACTCCGTAGCGACCCGGTCCGAGACCAGTCTCCGGGCAGTCAGCAAGGCAATGGGACTTTTGAAAGAAGGCGGTGTGATCAGCCTGTGTATTTACAGCGGCGGGGATACCGGATACGAGGAGAGAGATGCTCTTTTGGCTTACCTGAGAGAACTGGATCCGAAGCGGTGGCTCGTGATCGCGTGCAGTTACTACAATAGAAAAAATGATCCGCCGCAGCCGGTGTTTGTGATACGGGTGTAAATCTGGATTTGTGTGTGGACGGGAGGAGAAAAAACGTCCGAAAACCGCGGAGCGTCTTTTCGAAAACCTCTCAGAGCGTGTGTGCGGGTGTCTGAGGCGACTGCGGAGGGGCTTGCAAAAACTTGAAATCCGGGACTATGCGTTGAAATCAGCAGGGGGATTGTCTGAGGCGAAGACGAGTTGCCCCTGCTGATTTCCGTTCTTAGCATAGTCCCGGATTTCCTAGTTTTCGCTGCCACGGAGCTCGGAGCCGAAGCCACCCGCACACCCGTGCTGAATACGTCTTCGATCCATTTGCTCCGATGTTTTCGGTCGTTTTATCTGTCCGCTGTCTCCCCGGCAAATCCAGATTTACAGTGTATCGCCGCGTTTGATATATCCGGGTTTCTCCGGTGACGCGATGACTCTCTTGCCGCGGATCAGTCTTGCGTGCTTATCAACGACAAGATTCTCTACATGAACGCCTTTTCCGATGACGACATCTGCGGAAATAACACAGTTCTTTACAATAGCCCCCGATTTGATGACACAGCCTCTTCCGATAATGGAATTTTCTACCGTGCCTTCGATCAGACAGCCGTTGGATACAACCGAAGACGTTACCTTGCTGCCTTCGAAATACTGTGTCGGGCAGGAGTCATTCGTACGGGTGTAGATCGGCCAGTCCGGGCTGAAAAGATCTGCAGCGTGCTTTAAATCGATCAGATCCATATTTGCGTGATAGTAACTGTTAAAGTCACAGATTGCTGCAAAGTATCCTCTGTGGGCAACCGCGCGGATATCGAGCTCCTGGCACTCTTCATTGAGGATATCGGCAAACGTATACATTGAGGATGTTTTGTGAGCCTTCTTAACCAGATTGATAAACAGCTCCGTTGACATTACATATGTATCCATGGAAATGTTTTTGTTCTTTGTGTTTCCGTGGTTTGGCTCGATGGAGAGAACTCCCTTCTGTTTGTTGATATTGAGTGTGTTGCAGTTGAGGAATGCTTCCTTCGCATTATCAACAGAGTGATACATCATGGAGATGTCCGCGCCTGATTCGAGATGCTCGCTGAGGAACCTGCTGTAATCTGCGGTATACACCATGTAGCTCGGAGCGATCACAACATAGGGAAGGTGGATCCTCTCAATGCAGTCCATGTTTTCAATATATGCTGCGATATCTGTGCTGTAAATATCGCCGATGCGGTTATTCTCTGTGTACATAATGTTGAGCTGACCGCGTTTGGAGTTGATATTGTAGTGACGTCCGGTTCCCAGGTGCTCTGTCAGAGAGCGGGGTTTTCTGCGGACGTATACTTCAATATTGTCGATCCCGCTGTTGCTCATATTAGAGATCGGAAAATCAATCGTGCGGTATCTGCCGAGGAAAGAAAAGGCTCCTACCGGACGGTATGCCTGAAGACCGTTGACCTGGATGTGATTTCCGGCAAAATTAACGATTCCAAATGCCTTACTCATATTAATCATCCCCCTTTACACGTTTTGCCACAAGTTCGATATTCTTGCTGTCGGCGCTGCCAACTACGGCATTTTTGCCGATCTTGACGCCATCGGCGACAAGCGCTCGGGTTACGACCGCGCCCTCTGCGACTTCAGCCCCCGGCATGAGGACACTGTTGATGACCTTTGCACCCGCTGCTACCCTGGCCCCTGTGAACAGGACAGAATTCTTTACTTCACCGTCCACAATGCAGCCCTGCGTGATAAATGCGCGGTCAATGACTGCTTCTGAGCCGATATACTGCGGAAGCGCCGTCGCGTCCTCTGTATAGATCTTCCAGGTGCTGTCGTTTAAGTCAAGTTCATTGTTCTTGTCAAGGAGATCCATATTTGCCTCCCAGAGGGAATCAATGGTCCCGACGTCTTTCC
>CALWFS010000099.1 GCA_944377705.1 uncultured Mediterraneibacter sp.
GGGGAGGTAGCGGAAGCTCTGGTAGAATGGATTATCAGTAAAAATCTGCGTCCGAGAGACAATATAGCCAATTATTTTATTAAAGAAGTACAGGCCTCTGCAAATGAGCTTGAAACAATTAATCAGGCTGTTAAAAAATATAACCAGTGTATCGGATACTGCCGTCAGAACGGAGAAGATCTGGCGATTATACAGCTGAAGCAGGTGATTACTTCACACCCTACATTTCTGAAGGCTCATCAGCTGCTGGCGCTGCTTTATCTTCATACGCAGCAGTATTCCCGCGCACGGCAGGTGCTGCGCGCAGCCCGGAGGATTGATACGGCCAATGAGATTACGCTCAGATATATGCATGAGCTGACAGCCAGAAGAGGCAGAGGGCGAAGAATCGAGAAGAAGAAAAAAGATGATGCGGTAGAGTATAATCTTGGCAATGAGACAATTATCCAGCCCAAACATTCGGCGGTCAAATCGATGGCCTCCCATCTTGCCGTTGCCAATATTTTTATCGGAGCGGCGATTGGAGCGGCGATTATCTGGTTCCTGGTGGCTCCGGCGGTCAATCAGTCCAGATCAGAGCGGATGAATAATCAGATGCGGGAGTACAGCGAACAGATTGATTCTCTGCAGGCGCAGATCAACGCGCAGACGAGGACGCTGGATAATTACCGGGCAGAAAGCGAGAGCGCCGAAGCAGACGCGAAGAAGGCGGCCAGCACTTCGGACAGCTATGAAAATCTCATATCCGTTATGGATCAGTATAATTCCGGCTCATACGAATCCAATACGCTGGCGGATTCGCTTCTTAATATAGCGAGGGATAATCTGGGAGATACTGGAAAGGCCCAGTATGACGACCTGACAGAGGCGATTTATCCCAGGGCATGCGAGAACCGGATGTCGGAAGGCAGAAATGCACTGTATGCGGAAAATTACAAAGATGCGGTTACTGCTCTTGCGAAAGTTGTAAAAATGGATGCCGGGTATAATGACGGGGAAGCTCTTTTCCGGCTGGCAGAAGCCTATATGGGCAGCGGAGACAATGAAAAAGCAGCCACTTATTTTCAGCGGGTAGTGGACGAATACGGGGATTCCCAGTATGCGGAAGACGCTTCTGAAAATCTGAAAACCATAAAGGGGTCCTCCGACAGCAGAGACAATGACGACAGTGGAGACAGCGACAGCAACGGCCAGTAAGATATACAAAAAGAACGGATATTATTAAAAAAAAGAAAAATAAAGAATAAAGACAGAAAAGTTACGAAAGAAGAGGATGTGCAGAAAGGCACATCCTTTATTTTTGCACAATTTTGTGCAGAGGGGTCAGACCCCTTTGCAAAAGGGTCTGACCCCTATCAGATTTCGTGAGGAGGAGTATGATGAAATATCAGGTTCAGGAGAACTGTCTGACAATTTACCTGCCCCGTGAAGTGGATCATCACAATGCGGAAGAAATGAAGCGGGAAGCGGACGCGGTTATTGACAGGAATCATATCAAATATATTATTTTCGATTTTGAAAAGACAGATTTTATGGACAGTTCCGGAATAGGGGTAATTATGGGAAGGTATAAGACGATCTGCCTGATCGGAGGAGAGGTCTGGGCAGTCCACGCAAACGCGAGGATAAAAAAGATACTGACACTTTCAGGAGTGACAAAAATAATGCAGATATATGAGGAGGACGCGGTATGAAAAATACAAATGAAATGGAGATCCGGTTCGAGAGCAGGTCAGCAAACGAGGGGTTTGCCAGGGTGGCAGTGGCATCTTTCCTCACCCAGCTCAATCCGACGGTGGAGGAAGTGGCGGATGTCAAGACCGCTGTGTCGGAAGCTGTGACAAACGCCATCATCCACGGCTATGAAAATGAAATCCACAAAGTGTATATCCGATGTCGTATCGAGGACAATGTGTTTACTGTGGAGGTGTGCGATAAGGGCAGAGGTATTGAAAATATAGAGGAGGCCATGCAGCCTATGTACACCACAAAGCCGGAGCAGGACCGCTCCGGTATGGGATTTGCCTTTATGGAAGCTTTTATGGACAGTCTGGAGGTAGAGTCAGAACCCGGGAAGGGGACAAGGGTGAGGATGAAAAAGGCTATCGGAAAAGGAAGGGAAATATGGACCACACGATCGCTTTGATACAGAGATCACACGCCGGAGATAAAGAAGCGAGAGAACAGCTTGTGGAAGAAAACGTAGGGCTTGTCTGGTGTGTCGTGAAACGCTTTTACGGCAGAGGGGCAGAGGCGGAAGACCTGTTTCAGATCGGAAGTATCGGTCTTTTAAAGGCGATTGATAAATTCGACGTGTCTTATGACGTGAAATTTTCTACTTATGCAGTGCCTATGATCTCCGGAGAGATCAAACGTTTCCTCAGGGATGACGGGATGATCAAGGTGAGCCGGTCACTAAAAGAGCTTGCTTATAAGAGCTTACAGGCAAGGGAACGCCTCAATGCAAAGCTGGGAAGGGAGCCTGACCTGGAAGAGATATCTGAAGAGCTGGGAGTTGAAAAGGAGGAACTGGTGCAGGCGATGGAAGCTGGCGGAGAGGTCGAGTCACTCTACCGTCCGATCCATCAGAAGGAAGGAAGCGAGATCCGGCTTCTGGATAAGATTGAAGAAAAGGAGCGGCGGGAGGACAAGATCCTTGATTTTATGGTGTTAAAACAGCTTCTTGAGACACTGGATGCCAAGGAAAGACAGCTGATCTATCTAAGGTATTTTGCCGACAAGACGCAGTCAGAGGTGGGAAAGGTGATGGGAATCTCACAGGTGCAGGTGTCCCGCATGGAAAAGCGGATTCTTCAGAATTTAAGGGAGCTGGGAACATAGACCGGTTTGCGCCCTGTTTTAAAAGATAAATGTATAACGAATAAATTTTCCTCAAAATCGGATACTATACCTGACGGTATCAACTGCAGACAGCCGGAGAAAAGGCTGCGTGCAGCTCTCGATCCCGGCGCCAACAAGAAGGAAAGGCCAGGTGAACGGTATGGAAGACGGAAAGAAAAAGATATGGATCTGCCTTCTGACAGTCGTCCTCGCGGCGATACTGATCGGAGTGATCTATTATTACAGCGCACCCCGGGAGCAGGGAGCAGAAGGGTTTCTGATAAGAGAGACCGGGGAGGAGTCCTATGCCTTCTGATGAGATACTCTATATTAAGGGAGACCGGGACGTAGAGGTGACGAAGCCGGACGTCACTCTTGGAGACCTTCTTTCCATGGAATGCGCGGACAAAGCGGTGCTCCCAAAGATAAAAACATTAAGGATCATAAAATTTACAAAATCGGGACAGCAGAGACGCGTGATCTCAGTTCTGAAGATCATCGAACGGATCCATGAAGAATATCCGAGGATCAGGATAGAGAACATGGGTGAGACGGATATCATTGTGACCTATGAGGATCAGAATACTCCCCCTATGGCATGGCATATCCTGAAAACAGCATTTGTTGCGGCTGTGACTTTTTTTGGGGCGGCGTTCTCCATCATGGCTTTTAATAACGATGTAGATGTGACAAAACTGTTCGGCCAGCTCCATGAGCTGGTGACAGGACAGGAGACAAGCGGATTTACCATATTGGAGATCACATATTCTATTGGTATTACCGTAGGGATCCTTATATTTTTTAACCATTTCGGAAAGAAGCGTTTTACAGTGGATCCAACGCCTATGGAAGTGCAGATGCGCCTGTATGAAAATGATATTCAGACTACCCTGGTAGAGGATTCAGCTAGAAAGGGGGCGGAACTGGATGCCGGTACAGTGGGCGCAGCAGATCCTTCTGGCGGCCATCGGACTTAGCGCAGGGGTGGCTGCGGCAGGAGGATTATTTGCTTTTATCGTAGAGCTTGGAGTGGTGGCAGACTTTGCCGACCGTACCCACACAGGGGACAGGATTTTGTTCTATGAGACGTGCGTGGCGCTGGGCGGAATCCTGGGAAATTTATTCTATGTATTCGGGCTCGGATCCCCGTCTGTCATGCAATGGCTTTCAGAAAATGCCCGAAATTCCGCAGGCAGCGGGATGCTTGGTATTTTCGGAATCTTTTCCGGGATCTTTGTGGGCTGCTGGGCTATGGCTCTGGCAGAGATATTGAACGTATTTCCTGTATTCATGCGCCGGGCGCGCATCGTGCGGTATATAGCGGCGTTTACCATAAGCGTTGCCATCGGAAAAGGGCTGGGGGCAGGGATTTTTTTCTATCTGGGATGGTAGAGTGATCAGAACGCAATTTTTATTGAACTTCCGTGAAAAAAATGGTAGAGTGTACTATAGTTCTGATATCAGAGTTTCATATACGGAGGGACATATGAGGACAGGATTAAAGATCATTTCTATCTTGCAGATTATAGCCGGGCTCTTTGTAGCAGGCGCGGGCGCTCTGACGGCCGCTTTGTTTGCGTCAGGCGATACTTCAGTGGGATCAACTGTCGAGATGGTCACGCTCAGTGTGGTCTTATTTGTGCTGGAAGGAGCCCTGGGTATTATCAGCGGAGCGCTGGGACTGCGCGCTGCCAAGAATCCGGAAAAGTCGATGCTGGCAGTGATATGGGGAGGACTGACTCTGGCATTGTCCGTGCTTTCCCTTATTACGGAACCGAGCGCGCAGCAGATTTTCTCATGTATTATCCCGCTGCTTTATTTCATTTTTGCGATGAATGTCCGCAAGAGCAGGAAGTAACAGGAGCTGCCGCCGGATGACCGGAAGAGGAGTGTCTGTATTATGCAGATGCTCCTTTTTGCTTTGTCCTCCATACACCGGAAAAGAGGGGAAGGCTTTCTGGGCTGGGTGGCGACAGTGAGCAGGGCAGGGATTTGTGAAGAGAGTGTGAAATATCATGGAGGAATCCCGGAAAGTGTGATAGAATAGGAACATTGACGCAGAAGGGAGAGACATTTATGCTTCAAATCAGAGACATCTGTAAGGAATACCGCACCGGAAACCTGGTACAGAAAGCTCTTGACAAAGTGAGCCTGAACTTAAGAGACAATGAGTTTGTCGCGATCCTGGGACCGAGCGGATCGGGAAAGACGACGCTGCTCAATATTATAGGAGGACTGGACCGCTATGACAGCGGAGACCTGATCATCAACGGGATTTCTACAAAAAAATATAAGGACAGGGACTGGGATTCTTACCGCAACCACACCATTGGTTTTGTATTCCAGAGCTATAACCTGATCCCTCACCAGACGATCCTTGCGAACGTAGAGCTTGCGCTGACCATCTCCGGCATCGGCAAGACTGAGAGGCGGAGGCGGGCGCGGCAGGCGCTCTCGCAGGTAGGTCTGGGAGAGCAGGTGCACAAGAAACCGAATCAGCTCTCAGGCGGTCAGATGCAGCGAGTCGCCATCGCAAGGGCGCTTGTCAATGATCCGGATATCCTTCTTGCCGATGAGCCAACGGGAGCGCTTGACAGCGAGACCAGTGTGCAGGTCATGGAACTTCTGAAGGAAGTGGCAAGCGACCGTCTTGTCGTGATGGTGACCCACAATCCGGAGCTGGCACAGGAATATGCCACCCGCATCGTAAATCTGAAGGACGGGAGGATCCTCTCTGACAGCGATGAATATGTGATCCGGGAGGAGGAGATGGAGCCTCCGAAACATAAGAATATGGGCAAGGCTTCCATGTCATTCCTCACGGCGCTTTCCTTAAGCTTTAACAATCTGAAGACAAAAAAAGCGCGCACGCTGCTGACGGCATTTGCCGGGTCCATCGGCATCATCGGCATTGCGCTCATCCTGTCGCTCTCCACGGGGGTGAATGATTATATCAAGGATATTGAAAAGGAGACTCTTTCAGAATATCCCCTTCAGATCCAGAGCACGGGCTTTGATTTCAGTTCCATCATGGTCAGCGATGAAGCGGCGGGAGGAAATGACCGAAAAGAATCCGGCGACATCCATGTGATCGAGATGGTGACAAATATGTTTTCCACGATGGATTCCAATGACCTGGAGTCTCTGAAAAAATATCTTGACAGCGGCGAGAGCGGGATCGAAAAATATACGAATGCCATCGAGTATTCTTACAATGTTGTTCCCCAGATCTACCGGGAAGAGGAGGACACGGTACGGAAGGTACACCCGGATACGTCTTTCGAAGCAATGGGACTGGGATCGTCTTCCAGCTCGAACAGCATCATGTCCTCGATGATGAGCACAAATGTATTCTATGAGATGCCGGAGAATCCGGACCTGTATGAAGGACAGTATGATGTAAAGGCGGGCCGCTGGCCGGAAAATCATAACGAGTGCGTGCTGGTGCTCACCGCCGGGGGGAGCATGAGCGATTTCATGCTGTATACAATGGGGCTGCGAGATCCGCTGGAGTTAGACGAGATGGTCCGCCAGTTTATCAATGAGGAAAATGTAGATACCCCTGTGGACATGGGAACGTATTCTTATGACGATATCCTCGGGATCACCTTTCGGCTTGTAAACAGCGCGGATTACTATGAGTATGACAGCCAGTACCAGGTGTGGAGAGATAAAACAAATGATCAGGATTATATGAATCAGCTTGTGAGAAACGGAGAGCAGCTCACCATTGTCGGAGTCGTCCAGCCGTCTGAGGACGCCAATGCATCGGCGCTGAGCACAGGGATCTGCTATCCGGCTTCTCTGACAAGGCATGTGGCAGAGCAGGCGGTCCAGGAAGAAATCGTAAAACAGCAGCTTGCAGATCCTTCGGTCAATGTATTTACCGGTGAGCCCTTCGGAGAGGACAGCGGAGATAATTTTGACATGCAGTCTCTGATCACTGTGGATGAGAATAAGCTGAAAGCGGCATTTGGATTTGACATAGGGGCTTTATCGGGGCTGGGGAATTCCATGGATCTCTCAGGAGTATTTAATTCAGGGGACAGCTCTATCGATCTGTCGGGCATGATCGATCTGGGTGTTGTCTCAGTTGACCTTCCTGAAATGCCGGCGCTCAGTCTGGGGGATATCCTGGGCGATCTGGACGTCACAATGTCTCCGGACGGGATGTCAGCTCTTGCAGGCAGTCTGATGGAAGGATACCAGATATATGCCCAGTCACACCCGGAAGCGGATTATTCCGGTCTGGGCGAAGCATTCCGGAATTACCTGTCCACTTCAGAAGCCCAGGAGATCCTGAGGAACAATATCAGCGAGATCATTCAGTCCGGGGACGGAATCACAGTGACCGTGGATGACCTGAAGGGAATGATCACGGAGGTCATGAGCGGCTTCGGACAGTATGTGGCTGATAAAGGATATACAGACCCAAATGAATTTGACACGTATCTCCTGGAATATCTCGGGACAGCAGAAGCTCAGGAAATCCTGAACAAGTGGGCGGGAACCATCTTCGGGGGGATCGCGGACAATG
>CALWFS010000100.1 GCA_944377705.1 uncultured Mediterraneibacter sp.
TCAGAAGGAGTATAACAAAGAATAAATATATAAATGGATACCTTCAATCAGATAAGTATTTTATAGCTGACAGTAAAATCATCAGGGAAGAATTGTCCTTAAAAGATGGATTGAGTGAAAATACTCTTAAACTTTCAAATACTATGAAATCCCAGAATTCAGTGTGTGTTCATATAAGAAGAGGTGATTTTGTAAATATAGGAGGAATTGTCTGTACAAATGAATACTATGAAGGTGCTGTGAAATACTTGGCACAGAAATTAGAGAATCCTCAGTTTTATATTTTTTCGAATGATATCCCATGGGTCTGGGAAAATATATCTTTTCCGGTAGAGGTGAATTTCATTGATGAAGATAATCCGAATTATGAAGAAATCATTTTAATGTCATCATGTCGTAATTTTGTTATATCGAATAGCACATTTAGCTGGTGGGGACAGTTTTTATCCGAAAATGAGAAAAAAATAGTAATTGCACCAGACAGATGGTTTGTAGACGGACAGAGAGAGGATATTTATCAAGATAATTGGATTATTATGAATTCCGAAGGAAAGATAAATCCGACGGTTTAAAAGAGAAAATCTGTAATTATCACTTGAATCCTGTCATACTTTGTTGTACTATGAAAAAAGTGTATAAAAACTTATTATAGGTGATAAAAATGTCAAAAAACGTAAGACGCCGGGGGCGCAGGCGCGCCCGTGCGAAAAAAGGTAACTGGTTCACACGGATGAAAATGTGGCAAAGAGCGCTGCTGATTGCAGCATGCGTTCTTTTTTGCGCTGTTTTTGGGGCTGTGGCGTATGTCTATGCAAAGTGGAGCAAGATCGACACGCAGGAGATCAGGGCTGAAGATATTGTAATTAATGAAGAAGTGAAAATGAACAAAGAGGTTGATCTTGGTGACGGTTATACTAACGTAGCTCTGTTCGGAGTCGATTCCCGTGATGGAAATCTTGGGGAGGGGAACCGTACAGACTGTATTATCGTTGCAAGCTTAAACAATAAGACAAAAGAAATTAAACTGGTATCGGTATACCGTGACACCCTTCTTGATTTATCGGAAGGAACATATCAAAAATGTAATTCGGCATATAGCTATGGCGGACCTGTTCTTGCGATTAATATGCTGAATATGAATTTGGATTTGGATATACAGGATTATGTTACTGTTGACTTTGGTGCAATTGCGGATGCAATAGATTTATTGGGTGGAGTAGAGATTGATGTTACGGAAGAGGAACTGCCATATCTAAATCAGTATTTGACAGAAACAGCAAATTCAGCGGGTAAACAATCATATTTTATTGGAACTGCCGGTATCCAGACTCTGGACGGCGTCCAGGCGACCACCTACGCCCGTATCCGTTCCACGGCAGGCGGTGACTTTACCCGTACAGAGCGCCAGCGCCTTGTGATCGAGAAAATGTTCGAGAAGGCGAGGTCCGCTGATCTGGGAACTCTGAACGCGATCATAGACAAAGTCTTCCCGCAGGTCTCCACCAGCTTCACCCTTCAGGAGATTCTGACGTATGCGACAGCATACAGTGAGTACAAGCTGGTCGGGAACATGGGATTCCCGCAGGATAACTATACGGATTTGGTGTCCGGTCTGGGAAGCATTGTTGTTCCTGACGACCTGGTGTCAAATGTGACAAAGCTTCATGAGTTCCTGTTTGGCACAACAGGGTATACCCCGTCTTCCACGGTTCAGACTGTGAGCAGTAATATTGCATATACAGTAAGTTCTGCGCAGTCATATTCTGATTATGAGGAGTCGTATGATGACGGCAGCGGCACTTATTATGAAGATGGCAGTTACTTCGACGGATCAGGGGATTATTCAGGCGGAGACGCATCTGTTCCGTCAAATCCATCCGGTGGAACCGGGACAGGCGGAGAGACAGGGAGCGGAACTACGGATCCCGGAACGGGCGGCGGAGAGACAGATCCCGGAGGGACCACGGATCCCGGAACGGGCGGCGGAGAGACTGGAGGCGGCTCCACGGATCCCGGCGGAGGAACTACGGATCCCGGTACAGGAACAGAGACCGGGGGACAGTAATCACTGGACTTTTTTGTTCGGAACGTGTATGATAATACCCAGTGGGCAGATGGTTGGTTTTTATGCCGTCTGGATAAAATATTTATAATACAGAAGAGGTAAAATATATGAAAGTATTTAAGAAATTGGCGGGTCTGATTCTTGCGCTTTGCCTGACGGTCCCAATGTTTGGTACAGCCGTATTTGCGGCGGACGGCGTGCTGATGTTCTCGGATCCTTCCACAAAGGTGGGGGAGAATGTAGGTGTAGATCTTGTCGTGCAGAGCAGTGGCGGTACTGTGGGAAGCGTGAATGTGACCATGAGCTATGATGCGTCTGTGCTGGAGTTTGTCAGCGGTGACGGCTTTTCGGCTGACGGATCGGGAACATTGACTTATACAGGGACGGGAAGCGGAAGTGAACTCAGGACAACGATGACATTCCGCGCGCTTCAGGCGACGGATACTACTCTGACTGTGAGCAGCAGTTCTGCGGCGCTGTCTTCCGGAGAGACCTTGAACCTGGAACAGGGATCATCTGCGATTTCCATTGCAGCTGCGGACGATGGTACAACGAGTGTGGCGCCGACGGCAACTGCGGAAACAGCGGGAACAGCGGGAACAGCGGGAACAGGGGATGACACGGGAATCACTGTGACTGTAAATGGAACAGACTATCGTTTTTCTGAGGCTTTTACTACAACGGATATACCGGAAGGATATTCAGAGACTACGATGTCGTTTAACGGAGGAGAACGAAAGTTTGTCGTAAATGACGCGGGCGTGTATCTGGGCTATCTGACCGACGGATCGGGAACAGGCGGCTTTTTCCTGTTTAATACAGAGGATGCGACATTTGCTCCTTTTGCCCAGCTTACGATTTCTGATACGACTTCCATTATACCTCTTGATAAGCCGGAGGAAGTAAATCTGCCGGATAATTATCAGGAGTCTGAACTCACGGTTCAGGATCAGGTTTTTCCGATCTGGTCTGATCCGTCTGTGTCTGGCAGATATTATCTTATTTATGCACTGAATACCCGTACAGGGCAGGAAAGCCTGTATCAGTACGATTCTGAAGACGGGACATATCAGTATTTTGAGGTATCGGAGCCGGTGGAAGAAGAAGAGGCTGCTCCGGCGCTCCCGGGAGCTGTGGGCGCGTTTGTCAGTGAGCATATCCTTCCCATCCTTGTGGCGGGGATTGCAGTATGCCTCCTGCTTCTTATCCTGATGATTATTTTTGCAGTCAAGCTGGTACACCGCAATCAGGAATTGGACGACCTGTATGATGAGTATGATATCCCGTTTGATGATGATGATGACGAGGATACGAAGAAAAAGTCAGGGAAGAAAGCTTCTGTGAATGAAACGTCAGAAGAGGACGAGTACGACGATGACGAGTACGACGATGACGAGATCGGGTACGATGAAGATGGCTTTGACGATGAGTACGATGATGAGTCCGAATACGATGACGATGAATATGATGATGAGTATGGATATGATGATGACTCCTTTGATTCTGATGATGAAGATGACGAGGATATCTATACAGAGGATGAACCGTCAAACCGCAGGGGTAAGGGCGGAAAGAAAGATGGAGATTCGGATGATTACGACATCAGTTTCATAGATTTATAAAATGAAGTAAGGCAGAAAAGAGAGACCGGGAAGTCCGGCTGATGCGAAGAGCCAGCCGTGTGATCCGAGGTCTCTCTTTTTCAATTTTTGTTAAAGGATTAAACACAGTTTTATCACAAACCAAAGCTATGATAAAACCATAGAAAAGAAAAACTAAGAGAAAGCGGGTAATCTTATGGATAATCAATATAATTATTACAATCCGAACACGAATTATCAATATGGCGGTTCACAGCCTGGCAGTCAGAATGGAGGCCAGCCGGAAAACAAACCTCCCAAAGAGAAGAAACCTCATAAAAATCTGATGAGAGCGGCAGCCGTGACAGGCTTCGCGATCCTGTTTGGCGTTGTCTCCAGCGCGGTGTTCCTTGCGACTAATGTTGTGGGAGGCAGGCTGCTGGGGCTTGGGACTTCTGATGAGACCACGGCGGCATCTTCTGATAAGATCAGTAACGGGACCTCTCTTTCAACTTCGTCCAGTGTTGTGACATCAGATGTGTCAGATGTGGTAGACAAGGTCATGCCGTCTATTGTTTCGATCACAAGTATGTCAGTCCAGGAAGTACAAAGCTTCTTTGGCGGCACATATGAGCAGACAAGCGAAGGCGCCGGTACCGGAATCATCATCGGAAAGAATGACACAGAGCTTTTGATCGTGACAAACAATCATGTTGTAGAAGGCAGTGATACTCTTACCGTTACATTTAATGACCAGACCAGCGTAGAGGCTAATATCAAAGGGACAGACGCTACCTATGACGTGGCGGTGATTGCTGTTGCGCTGGATCAGATTTCCGATGACACGATGGGCGCTATCTCAGTTGCGACTCTGGGCGATTCTACGACTCTGAAAATAGGCGAACCTGCGATCGCTATCGGGAATGCTCTCGGATACGGACAGTCTGTCACAACAGGTGTGATCAGCGCTGTTGACCGTTCTGTTTCTACAACAGATACGCAGACAGGAGATACCCAGGAGAGCGGGGCAAAACTGATTCAGACAGATGCGGCGATAAACCCGGGAAACAGCGGCGGTGCGCTTGTGAATGTAAACGGTGAAGTGATTGGCATCAATTCTGCGAAATTGACAGGAGAAAACGTGGAAGGCATCGGATATGCAATCCCCATCAGTGATGTGTCTGACCTGATCCAGAATCTGATGAATCAGGAGACAAAAACAAAAGTGCCGGAAAATCAACGCGGAATGCTTGGCATCACCGGGATGAGCGTCTCAGATGCATTCTCACAGCAGATCGATGTCCCGGCGGGGGTCTATGTGATGGAAGTCAGCTCCGGCAGCGGAGCTGACAAGGCGGGGATGACAAAGGGATCGATCATTACAGCGATCAATGGAAGCTCCATTGACAGTATGGAAGCGCTTCAGGAGCAGCTTCAGTATTACGCAAAGGGTGATACTGTGAGCCTTACGATCCTTGTGCCTCAGACAAACGGCGAGTATGAGGACCAGACGCTTGATGTGACGCTCAGCTGATGTTGAGAGGATTATTGGCATTCAAGATTCGGGACAATCAGAAACTATGTAGAAAGGATTTCTTCGGAATCAAAGTTTTCCGAAGAAATCCTTTTTTAGCGGAATCAGTTTTATTTATCAAATTCCGGGTTAAATGCATAGAAGTTTTTGCTGTCCAGCTTTTCCTGGACGATTCGCAGGCTTTCGCCGAAACGCTGGTAGTGTACGACCTCGCGCTGTCTTAAGAAGCGGATCGGGTCAGCGACTTCCGGGTCTTTGACAAGCCTCAGGATGTTGTCATATGTGGTGCGGGCTTTCTGCTCTGCCGCGAGATCCTCGTGTAAGTCGGTAATGGGATCTCCCTTGGACTGAAATGTGACAGCGCTCCATGGCGTACCGCTGGCAGCCTGTGGCCAGAGCGCAAGGGTGTGGTCCACATAGTATGGAGCAAAACCGGAACGCTCGATTTCTTCGGGCGTGAGATCTTTTGTGAGCTGATACACAATCGCGCAGATCATCTCAAGGTGCGCAAGCTCTTCAGTCCCGATATCAGTCAGTATGCCTGTCACTTCTTTATAAGGCATTGTATATCTCTGGGCAAGATAGCGCATGGAGGCGCCGAGTTCCCCGTCAGGTCCTCCGAATTGGGTTATGATGATCTGGGCGATCTTCGGATTTGTCTGGGTGATTTTCACCGGATACTGCAGTCTTTTTTCATAATTCCACATAAATCAGCACCCTCCTTCCTGCCATGGCCATGGCTCGTTGATCCAGTTCCAGCGCTCTGTGCAGGACTCTTCGGCGGTATCAATGGTCAGCGGTCCGTAAGCGGCAGCGTATTCCTTCAGGGCGTGGTTGCGTTTCCGGCTCATTTCGCGGAAATATGCAAGGGCTTCCCTGTCGCAGGGATGGGTATCCAGATATAATTTCACTTCATCCACCGCGAAGCTGATCTGATTGATCTGGTCCATGAGCTGTCGGCGGTTCATGGCGTTTCCCCCGGTACGCGGCGTCATATCATTCATTCTGCGCATTGTATTGTTGTTTGACATTGGATTCATATTCATCTGCGGCAGCCTCCTTTCCCGAGGAAGGGTTTATCCAGTTCCTGGAAAAGCGTTCCGCTTTTGAGGGCTTCACACGGTTCGTAGAGGTTCTGCCATTCCTGCCATTTGACATAAGCCATTGCGAGAGGGATATCAGATGGGAAAAAATCATGGGTATCCGGGCATCCGTCCATGCGGCGGGCGCAGGAGGGAGACGGGGCGGATGTCATAGGGCGGCGCATATAGCGCATATTTTGACAATTTGCCATTGTTGACGGCTCCTTTCATAGGTGATAACTCACTATTATATTATGGAGTGCCTGGAAAGATGTGAGGAGAGAAGATGAGTCAAAAAAATTTCTTTACATTTGCCGTCAAATTATATATAATGTATGGGTCGGCGGGGTGTGGCTCAGTTTGGTTAGAGCGCACGGCTGGGGGCCGTGAGGTCGCAGGTTCGAATCCTGTCACCCCGATTTATACAGAAACTATAATTTTTTATGAGACACAAAGCACGGCAATAAGGGATCAGATCAGGTAAAAAGGCTTACCGAAACTGGTTCCTTATCTATTATTAGGAGTACAGTGCCGGGCGAGAGTGAAAAGGAGAAAATGTTATGTGTGGATTCGCAGGTTTTGTTGGCGAAGTAGAAGACAGAGAACAGGTATTGGTAAACATGATGAACACGATCATCCACCGGGGACCGGACAGTGAAGGCAAGTATGTGGATGAGGACGCGGCTCTGGGCTTTCGGAGGCTGAGCATCATCGACCTTTCTTCTGTGGGGGACCAGCCGCTCTACAATGAGGATGGGAGCATGGTCCTGGTGTTCAATGGGGAAATTTATAATTATCAGGAACTCCGGGAAGAGCTGGCGGCGGCAGGACATAAATTTGTGTCCAACACGGACTCCGAGACGCTGGTGCACGGATTTGAAGAGTGGGGAGAGAGTCTTGTTGACAGGCTCCGCGGGATGTATGCGTTTGTGATCTGGGATATAAAGAAGAAGAAACTTTTCGCGGCGAGAGATATTTTCGGCATCAAGCCGCTCTATTATGCTCAGATGAATGGGACTCTCATGTTTGGGTCAGAGATCAAGGCATTCATGGAGCATCCGAAGTTTGATAAGATTTTTAACGAGGATGCCCTCGGCAATTA
>CALWFS010000101.1 GCA_944377705.1 uncultured Mediterraneibacter sp.
ATTTTGTAATAATACGCTGTTGCGGTCTCAGGGGAATCCCCGTATTTCTTCCGGAACTCATCCTGGATCTGTGCCGGACGCGGCATCAGGCAGTTCATAAGCTTTGTATCGAAGAGATCCCGGTATGTGATGCTGTCCCCGATGATCCCTCTTCTGACTGCCTCATCGAGCAGGTCTTTCAGCACGTCCTCCAGAACGATATTGTCAAGATCGCAGGGGACATCCTCATAGCTGTCTTCTTTTAGAAGATCCAGCAGAAGGTTGGTGGTATAGATCCTCTCTGATTCAGGGGTCAGGCCGGTGTTGATCCCGTACTGTACCAGTTTTTTGATCGATTCATAAAGCATGATGGTTTTCCTCCCCTGATTCAGTCGAGACGGGAAGCCCCTGCGCCGATATCTACGGTGTAGAACTCGGCCTCATGTCCTACTTTTTCTTTGTATGTCTTCCCAATGCTCTCGATGAATGTATCAACGGCGTCATTTTTTACAATGCTGACAGTGCAGCCTCCGAATCCGCCTCCGGTGATACGTGATCCGATCACGCCCGGGATCTTCCAGGCGAGGTCTACCAGGATGTCGATTTCTTCACAGGACACCTCATAGTCATCGCGCAGAGAGATGTGAGACTGGTTCATCAGCTGACCGAACTTTGTGATATCTCCGGCTTTCAGGGCAGCTACGGCATCGATCGTGCGCTGATTCTCATATACAGCATGTTTTGCCCTCTTTAACTGGATCGGATCTGTGATGAGGTCTTTGTCAGCTTCGAATTCTTCCGGAGTCAGATCTCCAAGAGCATTGATGTCAAGCTTGGTTTTCAGAGCGGCGAGAGCATCCGTACACTCCTGGCGTCTGTCATTGTAAGCGGAGTCTACAAGGCTGTGTTTTACCTTGCTGTTTGTGATGATGATCTTTGCATCGTCAAGCTTGATGGGCGCGTACTCGAATTTCAGTGTGTTTGTGTCAAGGAAGATCGCGTTGTCCTTTTTTCCATTAGCGCTTGCGAACTGATCCATGATGCCGCAGTTGCAGCCGTTGAAATTATTTTCAGAATACTGGCCGATCAGGGCAAGGTCTGTCATTGTCAGGTCTGTGATACCGAACAGGTCTGTAAGGATGACTCCTGTGAGCACCTCAAGAGATGCGGAAGAGGAGAGCCCGGCTCCGTTCGGGATGTTTCCCCAGATGACCATGTCAAAACCGCTGTTAATGGGATGCCCTTTCTCTGCGAAAGCCCATACAACTCCGAACGGATAGTTCGCCCAGTTGTATTCCGGTTTGTTGGTCATATCATCGAGAGAAGTCTCAACCACACCGAATGTATCCAGATTCATGGAATAAAAATGCATTTTGCGGTCGTCCCTCTTCCTTGCGGCCGCATATGTACCCATAGTCAACGCACATGGGAATACATGCCCTCCGTTGTAGTCTGTGTGCTCTCCGATCAGGTTTACGCGTCCCGGCGCGAAATAGAAGCGGGCACCTTCTGAGCCGCCGAAAAGTTCTGCAAATTTTTCAAAAAGCTTTTGTTTCATCTGATGATCCTCCTCAGTTTGAAAATAATATTTTTGATTCACGATGTAACCTGTTTTCAGTATAGCCCAGAAAGGTATATCCGTCTATAAAAAATGTGTGCAAGTTTATGTAAAAATGTTGCACCAGATAAAGCTGTGAGACTATAATATGTATGATATGCCTGAATGAAAAGGCAGGAAGGAGGACAGATATGCGGGATACATACAAGCATTCATACAAAATGGGAGAAAATCTGTTAAATTCGCTTTCAGTATATAATGCAGGCTATCAGAAGTGCGAGCCCGAATACCAGTGGGGACCGGGAGTCAGGGACCATTACTGTATCCACCATATCCTGTCCGGCAGCGGGTACTATTCTACCGGGAAAGTATCCTGCAGGCTCAGCGAAGGAGATACATTTATCCTGTATCCGGGAGAGGAGCTCGAATACCGGGCGGACAGGGACGAGCCGTGGGAGTACGCCTGGGCGGGATTCATGGGGGCGGACGCGGCATCCATCATCCGTAATACGGGGTTCAGCCGTGAGACGCCTTACATTCTGAAAGGAAAGATCCCGGTTGAAGAGATCCGGGACGGCCTGGCGCGCATTTACAGCATGAAGGGGAACACCTATGAGGCTTCCGTGGCGATGACAGGACAGCTTTACAGCCTGCTCGCTGTGTTCATGCACTATTCAGACCGGGAGGATCAGGGGAAAGACATACAGCTTACCTATGTGGAAAAGGCGGAGAGCTATATCGGGACTAATTATTCTTATCCTATCAGCGTAGAGGATATCGCAGATTATGTCGGGATCAGCCGGAGCCATCTTTTCCGCTCCTTTCAGAACTACGTCAGGAAATCTCCCAAGGAATACCTGACGGAATACAGGATCAAGCAGGCTTGCCAGCTGTTGAAGGAGACTTCGCTGTCCGTGTCTGCCATAGCCTATTCTGTTGGATTTGCAAACAATCTTTATTTTTCCAAGGCATTTAAGAGGCAGAAGGGGATTGGACCATCGGAATATCGAAAGAAGCATATGGCAGGAGATGGCTGAGAATTGACGAAAAGTGTTTTTGCTGTGAGACGGCGGATTTTCGCCGTGGAATGTGGACGGGACGTCTCTCATAACCTGTATCAGAATGGGTCACAGAACCGGTAAAAAGACAGGGGGGGAGACAGACGTGGCAAAGAAGGAAATCAAGAGATGGATGCAGGCGCTGGCTCTGGCGGCGGTGCTAATGGCGTACCCCGTATCTTCTGTATGGGAGAGCAGGGAAACAGGGGCTCAGGCGCAGGCAAAGAATCGAAATGAGATCCGGCAAAGAGTTGCCCTGACGTTTGATGACGGTCCCAGCGCGGAGTGTACGCCGATTCTTCTGGATGGGCTAAAAGAGAGAAATGTCAAGGCATCCTTTTTTGTCATCGGGGCTAATATTGAGAAAGAAAACAATGAGGAGATTATACGAAGGATGCATGAGGAGGGACATCTGATCGGGAACCATACCTGGCATCATGTGGATCTCTCCGGTCTGAGCACAGAAGATGCATGGAAGGAGCTGGAGATGACGGACAGTCTGATCAAAAAGATCACGGGAGAGGAGACGGCTCTGGTACGTCCGCCTTTCGGCCAGTTCCCACAAGGCATGGAGGAGCCGGATAAGCTGTATGTGAAGTGGACGGTGGATTCCAGAGACTGGGTGACTAAGGATACGCAGGAGATCGTGAGAAAGGTAGTGACGGATACAGAAGAAAATGATATCATTCTCATGCATGACTGTTATGATACATCCGTGGAGGCGGCGCTTCAGATCATTGATACTCTCAGTGAGAGAGGATATGAGTTTGTCACAGTTGACCAGCTCCTTTTAGAATAGACCATGCACATTACAGAAACAAAGATAAGGAGAAAGAGATGATAAATGAATTTTCCAGGACAGAACTTCTGATCGGGGCAGAGGCAGAGGAGAGGATCCGCGGCGCCTCGGTGATGGTGTTCGGCGTAGGCGGCGTGGGCTCCCACTGCATTGAGGCTCTGGCTCGGTGCGGCGTGGGGAAGCTGACCCTCATTGACAATGACAGGGTGTCGCTTACGAACATTAACCGGCAGTCCATTGCATACCACAGTACTGTCGGAAGATATAAGACAGAGGTCATGAAAGAACGGATCCGGGACATCTGTCCGGATATCTCTGTGGATACTTATGAGATGTTTGTACTTGCAGATAATATTGAAACCCTGTTCGGACAAACCGGGAAGCCGGATTACATTATTGACGCTATTGACACAGTGAGCGCGAAGATTGCTCTTGTGGAACTGGCGCAGAGAGAGAATATTCCGATCATCAGCAGCATGGGAACCGGAAATAAGCTGCACCCGGAACTGTTCCGTATTTCGGATCTCTCGGAGACCCGCGTATGCCCTCTGTGCCGAGTGATGAGAAAGGAATTAAAAAACCGGGGGATTCTGCATTTAAAGGTACTGTATTCGGAAGAAAAGCCTGTTGACACGGGCGGCCGCAGCACAGGCGAGGATACAGGCACAAGGAGATCCCTGCCCGGCAGCATCTCGTTCGTTCCCCCGGCGGCAGGCCTGATCATTGCGGGCGAGGTGATCCGCACGCTGGCAGGAATATAAGGAGGAAGCCATGGATTTATTTGACTATATGAGAGAAAAAGACAAGGAGAAAGAGTCCCCCCTTGCATCCAGGATGCGCCCTTCGACACTTGAGGAGGTAGTGGGGCAGCAGCACATTATCGGCAGGGACAAGCTGCTTTACCGCGCGATCAAGGCGGATAAGTTAAGTTCTGTCATTTTTTACGGACCGCCGGGGACGGGGAAAACAACACTTGCCAAGGTGATCGCAAATACGACCAGCGCGGAATTCAAACAGATCAATGCCACGGTGGCAGGAAAGAAGGATATGGAGGAGGTCGTGCGCCAGGCGAAAGACCTCCAGGGAATGTATGGGAAAAAGACAATTCTCTTTATCGATGAGATCCATCGGTTCAATAAAGGACAGCAGGACTACCTCCTTCCGTTTGTGGAGGACGGGACAGTGATCCTGATCGGCGCTACTACGGAGAATCCGTATTTTGAAGTAAACGGGGCTCTTCTTTCCCGATCCAGTATCTTTGAATTAAAGCCACTGGAAAAGGAGGATATCAAGACGCTGCTTACGCGCGCGGTAAATGATGCGGACAAGGGGCTGGGAAGCTTCCACGCGCAGATTGATGAGGATGCTCTGGAATTTCTGGCGGATATGTCAGGCGGCGATGCAAGGAATGCGCTGAATGCCATTGAGCTGGGCGTGCTTACCACAGAGCGCAGTGAAGACGGGATCATCCACGTTACGATGGATGTGGCGTCCGAGTGTATCCAGAAGCGCGCAGTGAATTATGACAAGCGGGGAGACAACCATTATGACATTATCTCGGCTTTTATCAAGAGCATGAGGGGATCAGACCCGGATGCGGCGGTTTATTATCTCGCCAAGATGCTCTATGCAGGTGAGGATGTGAAGTTTATTGCCCGGCGCATCATGATCTGCGCCTCCGAGGATGTGGGAAATGCCGATCCCATGGCGCTCACAGTGGCAGTGTCAGCGGCGCAGGCAGTGGAACGCATCGGAATGCCGGAGTCCCAGATCATCCTCTCCCAGGCAGTGACATATGTTGCCTGCGCGCCCAAGAGTAATTCTGCGGTAAATGCCATTTCAGCGGCAAATAATGCAGTCCGGACGTATCAGACTTCCGTGCCGTCTCATTTAAGAGACGCGCATTACAAGGGAGCGCAGCAGCTGGGGCATGGCATAGGATATAAGTATGCCCATGACTACCCCGGACACTATGTGGACCAGCAGTATCTGCCGGATGAAATAAAAGACGCCAGGTTCTATGAACCCGGCGATCTCGGCTATGAAAAAAACATCAAAGAATATCTGCGGAAGATCCGAGGCGCGGCAGATGAATAGCGCTGCCTGTCAGCCGCGTTACAGCAGGTTGGCAAGCAGCATGGCGTAAATCTGCTGGCTGTTTAAATCCCAGCGGTTTGCAATGGCTTCTGCCTCAGTTTCGGTCGGAACCGTAAGCTTCAGATCAATGAGGCTGGAGCCGTTTTCTACGATCTGGCACCGCACTTCATATTCTTTGTTAGTATTGAGGTAATAGTCAGATTTGACCGATACCTCTTCTTTTAAGTCATACTGCTTTTCCTTCAGAAAATCATCGATATCCTTTCGGATGGCAGAAGAAATCTTATTGCTGAAATAATGGATCGTCTCTGCCCCGTTCTCAGTCAGATGGTACAGAGTACGGTTGTGGGTCGTCTCCGGCCGGATCAGCTCAGAGGCAGCCAGCTCAGAGAGCGCCTCCTGGAGTTTAAAATACGAAGTATATCCTTTGTCGAGCACGAACTCCGAAATCTGGGAGGTGGTAAGAGGGAAGTCTACCTTGTTCAGCATGTATAATATGATCAGTTTATAAAGTGTAAATGTTTCAGCCATAGTACTCCTTTCCCTGCCATATATCCTTTTCTTTCAGATACTGATTCAACCGGTTCAGCACAGTGCGTTTGGCTCCTGTCCAGAGCGGCGCGATGAGGAGATCTTTCGGTCCGTCACCGGTCAGCCGATGGATGACGATATCCGGTCTCAGCCTGGCAATGCATCTGCCCAGGACCCGGATGTACTCTTCCATATCCGGCATATGGAACGGATGGCTTCTGTAGAAATCTGCAAGGTCTGTCCCTTCCAGCACATGGAGAAGCTGGAGTTTGATCCCCTGAATGTCCCGGGTGTTCAGATCGTCAAGTGTCTCAAGCATCCTGTCCTCTGTCTCTCCCGGGAGAAAAAGGATCACATGGACGATCACAGTGATGCCCAGCTTGCGAAGATCAGTCACCGCTTTTTCAAATACATTCAGGTCATAGCCACGCCGGATGAAACGTGCCGTCTCTTCGTGGATGGTCTGAAGCCCAAGTTCTACCCACACAGGTTTTATCTGATTCAACTGTCCGAGCAGATTCAGGACATCGCTGTCCAGGCAGTCCGGGCGGGTGGCGATAGAGAGCGCCCTGACGTCCGGATCCTGTATGGCTTCTGTGAAGATCTTTTCCAGATAGCTTACAGGGGCATAGGTGTTTGTAAATGCCTGGAAATATGCAATATAAGAATGCACAGGACGCTTTGTCAGAAGATCTTTTTTCCCTTTGGCAAGCTGTTCTGTCACAGAGAGGGCGGCATTCCCGGCAAAATCGCCGGAACCTTTGGCGCTGCAGAAGATACAGCCGCCTGTCCCGATGTGTCCGTCACGGTTGGGGCAGGACATCCCTCCGTTCAGAGTGATCTTGTATACCTTTTCTCCAAATGTCTCCCTGAGACAGCAGTCCAGGGAGTAATAGCGTCTTCCGTCCCAGCGGTTTAAATCTGCCTGTATCAACGGATCAGATCCTTTACAGCCTGGCTCACTGTGTCCGCAACGCGCGGGTCAAACGGCTGCGGGAGAATGTTGTCCTCATTTAATTCATCGTCAGCGATCAGACCGGCGATTGCTTCAGCCGCGGCAAGCTTCATTTCTTCCGTAATCTGAGGCGCGCGTCCTTCCAGCGCCCCTTTGAAGATGCCGGGGAATGCGACTACATTGTTGACCTGATTCGGAAAGTCGGAGCGACCGGTTCCTACAACCTTCGCGCCGGCAGCTTTTGCAAGATCAGGCATGATCTCCGGTATCGGGTTGGACAGAGCGAAGAGGATCGCATCCTTGTTCATGGAAGAGACCATCTCCTGGGAGACAATGCCCGGTGCAGATACACCGATAAAGATGTCTGCGCCTTTTAACG
>CALWFS010000102.1 GCA_944377705.1 uncultured Mediterraneibacter sp.
TTCTATCCCTCTTGTTCTCCACGGCGCTTCAGGCGTACCGGACGATGCGGTACGCGAGTCCATTAAGCAGGGAATCTGCAAGGTGAATTTTGCAACTGAACTCCGAATTGCGTACAGTGATGGAGTGAAGGAATATCTCAGGGAAAACCCGGATGCATTTGACCCGAAAAAATATGGTGCAGTCGGGATGCAGCATGTAACTGAGCTTGTAAAGCAGAAGATCAGCGTATGCGGTTCCGAGGGACAGGCTTAAAGGTCAGGGTAGAAATAAATTGTTCCGGACAAAAAAGGAACGGATGCCAAAGCGTCCGTTCCTTTTTAATTCAGTCCCACAGGGCTCAATTCTCCGTCGTCTATTTCTTTTTGCTGTTCTTCATCTTTATCAGGGCGACAATATGAAGCACCCCGAAGTAAACTCCGACCGCCGCGAGGCATCCGCTGAATACCCACAGTTTGATCGAATAATCTTCTGTATACGCATTCAGCAGTACCAGGATGGAGAACAGGAAATACAGGATGATCAGGGCGATGATCCGTCCCTTTTCCTTATTTTCGATAATATACTGGAGTGCAGACACACGGCGTTCGAAATCCACATCTGTGACGGGCTCCAGCTTTTTCAAAAAGGACATGCGGAACGCAAACTCTGAAAGCGCCATCATGACCGCCCAGGCGATCACAGCCTGGAGAACGGATAAGAATGTCGCTCCGAACAGAATCGCCGCAAATAAGATCACTACGAATCGGTTTTTAAAAAACACAGCCGCATTCTCACTTTTCTTGTCCACCAGATATCCTTTCTTTGTGATCATGTCATAAAATATGGCACGTCCTTTTTTATCTGTGTATATATTTCTGCCCGACAGGCGGATCTTTTCCACCGGTTTAGCCCTTTTTTTCTTACTCATCTCTCTATCCACATCTTTCGTTTAGTCTCTTATTTCTCAATCATTGCCTTGCCCATGCAGTATGTCTGGAGCACATTATAATCACGGTCAAGGACTACAAGGTCTGCATCCAGTCCCACCTTGATAGAGCCTTTCCTGTCATCGATATGCAGGCATTCAGCCGGATTCTTTGTACAGGAGTTGATCGCTGCATCGATCGGCACGAGTGCTTCCTCGATCAGGATGCGAAGTCCCTTGTTGATATTCAATGTAGATCCTGCCAGTCCTTTAGAAGAAGTCAGATGCGCGCTTCCATCCTCATAGATCTCAATCTCATTTCCGCCGAAGATAAATTTAGACCCTGCCGGTGAACCTTTCGCCATAAGCGCATCGCTGACCATAATACCATAATGTGGTCCCTTTGCGTCGAAGAACATCCGAAGCGCGGCTGGTGTAGAGTGATTGCCATCGCAGATAATTTCTCCGTACATGCTCTTTATACGGAATGCAGCGCCCACCAGTCCGTTTGCTCTGTGGTTGAACGGAGTCATCCCGTTATACACATGAGTCATTGATCTTGCACCGTGTGCGAACGCCTGAATCGCCTGCTTGCTCGTAGCCGCCGAATGGCCGATACTGACGACAACACCATGCTCTGAGCAGTAGCGTGTCAGCGCAAAATCCTCATCTGTCTCTGTTGCTATTGTGATATACTTGATCAGACCACGTGCCGCTTCCAGGTATTTCTTAAACTGCTCGATCGTCGGTTTTACGATATACTGTTCCGGCTGAGCGCCCTTATACTTCATATCAAGATAAGGTCCCTCAAAATGGACTCCCAGAATCTCTGCCCCCTCATATCCGTCATTCACAACCTTTGCCACATTTTTCAGCGCATTGGTAAGCACCTCTTCACTCTGTGTAATCGTTGTGGAAAGAAAGGCCGTTACACCCTCATTAGCAATATTTCTTGCCCAGTACCGCAGCCCGTCTTCTTTGGCATCATTCGTATCATATCCGTATGCGCCGTGGCAGTGAATATCAATAAATCCCGGAAGGATCCAAGCGCCGCCGTAATCCTGATCCACCGGTTTTTTCCCATACTCATAAATATCAACAATCTTTCCGTCATTCACTTCGATCTGGGCTTCCACGAACTGGTCTGCAAACCATACCTTTTTACTCTGAATGATCATAACAATACCTCCTGTCTTTTCCGGGATCTGTGCCATCCCGTCTCTTGCTTTTTAAAAAAACATGTAATATAATTTAAAAAGTACAAATGCTTTTATACATCATGAGGGAATAAGTATGACAAATAAACAAACAAATGACAGTACTTTCAAATCCTATGGCTCTTTTTATGATGAGCCAGTAGATGTGCAGAAACATAACCTGATGCGTCAGGAAATTTCTTCAGCTTCAAAAAAACTGACTCAGCTGTTTGTATTTTCCTGCGAAGTATATATAGAGTGTCCTCTGGGTGTTTCGCTGATCCTGGTCTCAGACTCGCCTGATATGACAGACCTGAATCCCTTTCCGATCCGCCAATATATAAAGCTGAAGCCCGGAATCTATTTCAATCTGATCCCTCAGACGCCCCCATTGACATGGACACTGCTGACACCCCATGTACAGCCTAACACCGTACCGCTTTCATCTCCATATACATATCAGCCGGTGTCTGTTCCGCTCCATGTGCGCAGAATACTAGACTGTTGGTTTACCAAACACTCAAAATCATGTCACATCATCAAGCCTCCGCACAGATCCTACGAACTGCTCTATATCTATGAGGGATCAATGCATGTGGAACTGTCCTCCGGCCGCTACTCTCTCCAGCCTCATGATCTGATTATATACCGCTCAGATCATGCTGTCATGGATATCGGGGAAAACTGTTCCTACCTGACCGCGGTCTTTGAGTTAAATCAGAGGAAGTCTCTGCATATTCTGAACAATACCTTCCACTGTACAAGCGAACTCCAGCAGATCCTGTGGAAACTGCTCATCGAAAGCGGTGAAAATTCTTACTATACAAGGACTCTCATGGTCTGTTATCTGCAGGAAGCGCTCCTTTTGCTGATGCAGTTCTATGAGATGATCAGCCATAAGACTCTGTTCGCAGACAGCAGCTCTGCAAGAAATGATCTCCTGTCTGAGATCCTCTCCTATATGAACAAAAGGATCACTGAGCCGATCACAATCGAGGATATCTGCCATGAATTTTATATCTCACGCTCCTCTTTGCAGGCGCTTTTTAAAACCCATCTGAATACCTCGCCCAAAAATTATCTGCTCAATATCAAGCTCCAGAAAAGTAAGGAGCTGATCCGTCAGAATCAGTACACGATCAGCGAAATCGCATATATGCTGGGGTTTAGTTCGATCCACTATTTTTCCCGGCTGTTCAAAAAGTATTTTAACACCACACCGAGCGCATATGCAAAAAAGATAGCGGAAAACCAGAATAGCCAGCAGAATGAACATCAGGTCTGAATCAATCCATTCAGACCTGAATGTCTGTCCGTCACTCGGATATTACATTCTGGATGCTGTAACGTGAGATCTGGATCACAGTACTCTTATTAATTTCTACATCGATCACATCATTTTTGATTCTTACGATCTTTCCGTAGATTCCACCTGCAAACAAAATCCTCGCCCCTACTTTAATAGCACCCTGGAGATCCCTCATTGCTTCCCTGTTCTTTTTCATGTTTCTTGATGAAATAAAAAGCAGAACGAGCGCGCAGATCCCAATCAGGACAGCGACTGTTACACAGGTCCAAATAATGACAGTCATATTCATAGCTGTAATTTATCCTCCTTGCCGAGGGTGTCCCAAAACTTTTTTGAGGCATCCTCGCTTTTTCCGTCTGTTTTATTTTCTTGTATACGGATACAGGGTAACTCCCTGGACCACTCTGTTTACCTCACCTGTCGGGCACGGATTGTCCGGTGTGATTCCAAGTGACAGTGATTTCAGCGCTGCCAGAGTCTGTGCGAACAGGATATAATCCAGTCCGAGCAGAACATTCTCATTTGCACCATCCAGTCCGTATACGACGGTATAATCTACAAGCGCCGCAGCCGCATCATCCTGACTGCTCATAACAGCAACGATCTTATTGCCCTTGCGCTGCCCGCTCATTTCCTTAACCAGATCCATCTCGTACTGTCTTGTGTACGGATCATCGCTGAGATATACAACCGTAAGCGTCGTATCATCTACGATGGACTTCGGGCCATGGCGGAATCCCATCGGAGTGTCATACATCGTAACAACGCGTCCTGCCGTCAGCTCCAGCATCTTAAGAGCAGACTCCTGGGATGTTCCCTTCAGCGTATTGCTTCCAAGGTAAACGATACGCTTGAAGTCATATTCATCAACGATCTTCTGAGCAATGCCGAACTGATTGTCCAGGAATGCCTGTCCTGCCGCGCCGATCTTGCGTACCTTCTCGATCGTATCGTCAAGCTCGTCCAGATGGAAGCACAGAAGTGTTGCCAGATACATATTGGAATAGCTTGATGTCATAGCAAAACTCTGATCATGTGTCTCGTCTGTCAGGTTGATCGCATAGCAATTCTCTGTTGCAGCCGCGCGCTTGGACAGGGCCCCGTTCTTGTTACATGTCACGAACAGGTGATATACATTATCGCATACAGCTTCAGCTGCGTCAACAGCTCCCACAGATTCCGGTGAATTTCCGGAGCGTCCAAAGCTGATCAGAAGAGTCGGCTTTGTACGGGAAAGATAGGCTTCCGGTGTGGCAACGATATCCGTTGTCCCATAGGATTTAGCTTTGTGATTCAACAGTCCGGCAAGATGCGGGAACAGAGCGTTTCCGACAAACTCGCTTGTGCCTGCTCCTGTCAGGATCACATCATAATCATCACACGTGATCACCTGGTCGATAAATTTTTTGAGCTCATCCTTATGCTCTCTGATCTGATTACAAGTTTTCTCCCATGTAGCCGGCTGCTGATAAATCTCAGTCAGCGTAAACGTCGAGAAAGTATCTTTCATCCTGTCTTCTGTGATATTAAAGATCGTACTCATTTTTATGCCCCTTTCTTTTTACCCGCCGCCTTTCCGCAGCATATATACCCGGCGGTATATGTTTGTAATGTATTTGCCGTATCCGGCTCAAATATCAGTAAATATATTTATAATATGCAGCCAGTTTTAGATTCCGTCATCGGACGCTTCCTGTACTACCTGCTTGAATTCGTATTTTATCACCTGTTCTTTTCCCGTCTCCAGTACGGAATCTATCAGTTCGTCCAGGTTGTCCACAAATTTGCGCGACATCACGATATCTACCAGCATAGGAAGGTTCGTGCCTGCAACGATACGGATGTTATCATTTCCGTGTGCGATCTGCGCGGAAACATTGAATGGTGTTCCTCCCATAAGGTCTGTAAAGATGATGACCCCTTCACAGTCCTTTAATTCGTCGAGCGCTTTTGTAATCTCACGCGTAAGATCTTCTGTGCTGTAAGTCGGCAGAAAATCAACTGCCTGATAAGCCTCCTGCTCTCCTGCGATCAGGTTTACAGAGCTTGTTATTCCAGTACCAAAATTTGCATGTCCTGTAACTAATAATCCAATCATAATATCTCTCCTGTTCTAAACATGTTTAACGCCTGCATCTGCAAGGCATGTACGTATATTCATTACGCCTCTGCTTCTTCCAGATATTTGTCAACAACAGGCATATAAACTGCCTTTGGATGAAAACATGCCTTTGCACTCCTCATATATTCGAGTGCATTCCTGTCATCTCCCAGATAGGAGTACTGTTTTGCAACCATAAACAGAACTACGCCCAGCGCAAATCCGTAATAAAGCTTGGAATTAATATCCTCTTCCATTTTGTCGATCAGATCGCTTCTTTTATCCAGCATCACTGCATAAGATTCCTCGCTGTAACGGATAAACTTTTCATTTCCCGTCTTTCTGATCGCATCCAGGATCCAGTCTGCATATTTTCTGTTACCTTTGATCAGGAATGTATGGAAGTATATTTCTAAAAAGCTCTCTCTGTCATCAGACCGGTATTTCTCGGCTTTAAGCATATGTTTGAGCACTTTCTCAAACTTGTCTGTCTCTTTTGTAAGATAATAGACACGCAGCTTATACAGATCACAGACATACTCTCCGAGCAGTCTGCGGGATATTCCCATGTCAGCGATCTTTTCTACTGCCTCACTGTCCTTGTTTTTCAGACTGATATTCAAATTATGAAGTTGAAAATTTTTCACGCCCTGGAAAATAAGGTATAAAACGAGCGCGACCACTGCAGCAAAAATAGTTATCGGATTCAAACGGCCACCTGATTTCTCTTTAGATTAATATGAGGGGGGGATTAAAATCCCTCCCCTCACTTTACCTGACGCATACATACATCAGGGTATTATTTTGTTCTACCGCTATTCAGCAGCTTCCTCCGTCGGGTACTCATACCACTCAACAAGCGGTGTATATCCGCCCGGAAGTGTATTTCCGTCAGCGTCCATAGCCTGGGAGTTACCAGACCAGATACCGAACGCACATCCTACGATACCTACTACGAGGATAAGGATGATACATCTTACCGGTGTCCAGCCCTTCTTGATCAGAGCGTAAATGCCAAGTGTGATCAGAAGCGGGATCAGCTTCGGCAGCACGCCGTCAAGCAGGCTCTGAATATTGATCTGTGTATCACCAACGACCATACGAACTGTCGTTGATCCATAGTTTGCGATAAGACCACCAACTACAAAGATCCCAAGGATGCTGGCTGCACGAGTAAACTCTTTTGCGTTTGCCGTCAGCAGGGTAACTGCTTTTGTTCCCAGACCATAAGACCAGTACATAAGTCCGAAACGAACAACAAACTGAACTACGTTGAAGATGATCAGGAAGAGGATCGCACCAATGATATGTCCTTCCATAGCCATATTCGCTGTAAGACCAGCTGTAATCGGAACAAGTGTCAGCCAGAACAGAGCGTCACCGATACCGCCAAGAGGACCTGCCGCAGAAATACGTACGGAACGGATCGTCTGGGTATCAGCTTTGTTCTGCTCCAGGGAGAGAACAATACCCATTACGAATGTTACGAGGAACGGATGAGTATTCAGGAAATCCAGGTTATGAGCCATGGAAGCCTTCAAGTCTTCTTTGTTTGTATGTATTTTCTGAAGACCCGGGAGCATGCCCCAGAGCCATCCACAAGCCTGCATTCTCTCATAGTTGAAGGATGCCTGTAAGAAACAGGACAGCCAAACCATCTTATTTAACGTCTTATTATCCAGCTTCGGTGCCGGAGTCAGATCCTGATATTTATCTGGAATATTATATGCCATCCTGGTCACCTCCTACAAAGCCGGCGCCTGCGCCTGCGTTCTGTTTGATCTTTGTCTGTGT
>CALWFS010000103.1 GCA_944377705.1 uncultured Mediterraneibacter sp.
CCTCCACCGGACGTTATCCGGCATCCTGCCCTGTGAAGCCCGGACTTTCCTCGTCTGCGGCCTTTCGGCACCTGCAGCCGCGATCGCCTGTCTTACTTAACACAGTATTTAATTATACTATATGAAAATTAAAAATACCACTGTTTCTTGGCAATTAAAACTTATTCATCTGAAACTTCCTTATTCTCCAATCGGTCGCAGAGCATCCGGCACAGTTTTGGTATCACCGTTTCAAACTCTGCCCCGTACCATCTTGGCTCGCGGGATTCTGCTGTCACCTCTATGCAGGCGACTACATAATCAGCAGCAAGTGCCAGCGATTCTCCGAGATCGAGCCCTCTCATAAGTGCTCCTGTCACTGTAGAAGCAAATATATCCCCTGTGCCGTGATAGGACTGTTCACAGCGCTTTGTGAAATAAGAAAATTCTTTTCCGTCCCGGTCGAGATAAACCACTCCCAGCCTGCCAGGCTCAAAGCTGACTCCCGTAATGACTGCCGTACTGCATCCGAGTTCAAGCAGGCGCTCCAGCATTTCCCGGATATAAGCTTTTTCGTATGTTGTCCGATAGGGCATGCCGGTAAGGAAGGCAGCCTCTGTAATATTCGGCAGGATCACGTCCGCTCTCCTGCAGACCTCCGCCATGGCCGTGGGGAAATCACTGTCAAATGCCGGGTACAATTTCCCATTGTCCGCCATAGCCGGATCTACTACTGTCAGCGTTTCTTTTTCCGAAAAACGTTCTATAAACCCGGCGATCTGCGCACACTGTTGTTTTGATGCCAGATATCCGGTATATATGCCGTCAAAGGCAATATCCTGTTTCTTCCACATATCGGATATGGGTTCGATCTGATCCGACAGATCTGCACAGGTAAAATCACTGAACATCGTATGATTGGACAGAACCGCTGTCGGAAGGATGCCGCACTCTGATCCCATCGCTGATATGATCGGCAGCGCTACAGTGATAGAACAGCAGCCGATGCAGGAAATATCTTGAATTGTCACAATCCGTTTCATAATGGTACACCTCTCAGTCAAAAATCTTTTAGAAAAGTATACCAAATATGGTTTGGTTTAAAATAGCCAGAAATGCATTTTCTTACCAGTCCAGTTTTTTTCAAAACTACTCTGCCCCGTCATCCACGATCAATGCATCTCCATCCGCCGCGGATGTCGCAAGCTCGTCACACCGCTCATTCTGAGGATGTCCGTCATGCCCCTTAACCCAATGAAAGCTTGTGTTATGCGGTTCCTTTGCCCTTAGAAGCCGCTTCCAGAGATCCACATTCTTGACCGGTTCATTCTTGCCCCGCTTCCATCCTTTTTTGATCCATCCATCTACCCAATTTTTGTTGAATGCATTTACCACATACTGTGAATCAGAATAGACCTCTACCGTGCAGGGGCGGTTCAGGGCTTCCAGACCAGCGATGACAGCCATCAGCTCCATCCGATTATTTGTCGTCCTGACATATCCCTGGGATATCTCTTTTACATGAAGCTCTCCTTTTGTATCTACATACTCAAGCACAGTCCCGTATCCTCCGGGTCCGTCCGGGTTGCCACGCGCCGCTCCGTCTGTATATATCCTAACCAGCATATATCCTTCTCTCCATCCTTATTTTTCTGAACCGTCCAGAAGGAAGCTCTGTCCCTCCCGTTCAATCTTCATAATACGCTCTCTGTAATCCCTGGTACATGGATCCAGCATCAGCCGTCCATAGACATCATAACTCCCCCAGAAATGCATGGGAAATACATATCTTGTGTCCGTTCTTTTCATAAAGCAGTCAATCCCCCAGCAGTATTGTTCCCCAAGCCTGGGATCCACAGGCACGAAAGCCGCATCGATCTTCTCGCCCTGAAGCTTGTTGATCTCGGACTGGTATGAACGCCGCATTCCTGTATTATATTCCTCCGTCTCTCCCTCCCAGTGCCACCAGTTAAGATCTCCGGCATGGTACAGCGTCTTTCCGTGATATCGGAGCAGAAACGCCACGCCTTCATCGTTTGAACGCAGCGTGCGCACCCGGCATCCTGCGAGTTCTGTCTCATCACCGTGTCTGATCGGATAAACCTCCTCTGATCCCGCCGGGACATCCCAGGACAGGATATAATAGATTTCCTCAAATTCCTTCCGGAATTCATAAATACTCTTACTGTAATGGTCATAATGTCCGTGGCTTACGAATATGAACATTTTTTTCGAGGTGTCCAGTTCCGGCACTGCTCCTTTATAATAATCAAAAAGGAAATATGCATCATCTATCTCAGCCAGAAAGCCGCTGTGTCCCAAATATGTTATTTTCATCATAGACTCAGATTCTCCACAACCTGGACAGTCTCCATGAGGATGTATTCCATATCCTCCTTTGCTGTCTTTGCGCTTTCCGGCAGGTTCATAAGCAGCGTCTTCTTCCGGATGCCTGCCATCAGCCTGTCCATCATGGATGCCTTTGTATATCTCATGTTATATGCTCTGAGGGCTTCCGGGATTCCCGGAATAAGCATCTCCGCCACATCAGATACTGCCTCCGGCGCACAGTCCCCGCTCTGATATCCCACAGCTCCTGTGGTCAGGATCAGATCCACGGAGCCTGAGTCCGAAAGCTGGCGCAGTACTGCGGCAACGACCTCCCTTTCCTGGGGAAGGACGCTGGCTGCCTTCACCTCAAATCCCACCTGCTCCAGCATCCGTTTCAGAGCGGATGCTGCCGCGCTCTCTGCCTTTGCCTTATAAATTCCGCTGTCGATCGTAAAAATTGCTGCTCTCATCATCTGTACCCCTTTCGTTATGAATTTTTGCTTCTCCCCTATGCGGATCACTGCCCGAGAATACGCTCTGAAATCCTCTGCGCATTCCGGTATATTATCTCCGGAGATTCCCCGATAAAGAATTGTCCGTCTCTGTACACGACCTTACCGTTTATCATCGTCATCCTGACATTCTGCTTGCTTCCGCTGTATACGATATTCTTCTCAATATTCTGGAGCGGCTGCATATTCGGCTGCATCAGATCGATCATGATCAGGTCTGCCCGCTTTCCGCAGGAGAGCACATCGCAGTCACTAAGCCCCATAGCATGAGCCCCGTTTACAGCAGCCATCCGAAGCACATCCATTGCGGGAACCGCTTCCGGATCATCACACAATACCTTCTGGAGCCCTGTCACAAGAAACATCTCCCTGAACATGTCCAGGCAGTTATTGCTGGCAGGTCCGTCCGTACCGATTGCCACGGGGATGCCCATATCCAGATATCTTTTTACCGGGGCAATGCCGCTTGCAAGTTTCAGGTTTGACGCCGGGTTTGTCACCACGCTGATCCCTTTTTCTTTGATAATAGCAAAGTCACCTTCATCCATATGCACGCCGTGGAAAAGACATCCGCCATATTGGAACAGCCCCAGGGAATCCATGTACGCAACCGGGCTCATACCGGAACGCTCCCTGCACTCTTCCACTTCCTTTTTCGTCTCCGAACAGTGGACACACACCGGAGACTGGTACTTGGCTGCAAGCGCGGCGATCTGCTCCATCCTCTCCCTGCTGGTCGTATACTCTGCGTGAAATCCGATCTGATAGGACAGGAGACTCTCCGGATCTTTATTATATTCGATGTAATCCTGCTCCATCTCTTCCACAGTCCCGCCGAAATCATTCAGATCTCCGCAGAATACCATACGGAATCCGGTCTCCTCAGCCGCTCTTGCGCTGTCTTTTTTCAGTTTATACATATCAAAAACAGACGTGATCCCGCTGGTCAGATATTCCATGACTGCCAGCTTAGTGAGCCAGTAAATATCATCGGATGTCAGTTCTGCCTCCGCCGGGAACACTTTGTCAAACAGCCATTCCTGAAGCTTCATATCATCCGCATAAGACCGGAGAAAGGTCATCGGGGAGTGGGTATGCGCGTTTTTAAAGCCCGGCATGATAAGGTTTCCGCGTGCATTGATCTCCTCATCCCAGCCGCCGGAAGCCTGTCCCTTCCAATCTCTATCAGTCTGCGCGGTGCTGTCTTTTCCCTGCTCTTCCTCTATAGATATGATCCTGCCGTCTTCAATCCCGATCTCCCCGGAGAAAATCTTTCTTCCAGGTTCCATTGTCAGTATTCTGGCATTATAGATCCTTGTTCTCATCTCTGCCTGCATGCTCCCTTCTTCTATCTCAGTCAACTACTATCCCAGTTACTCTCTCCATTGCCCTGCTGTATCTTTACATTTTCTCTATGCTTCGAGTCACCAGGCGCTCAAATTCTCCTGAACGCCGGTCTGCGACTGCCTGTACGTCGAGATGGCTCAGTTCCTCGTCCGACAGACCGCTTGCCATATTGGATATACAGGAAATCCCGCACACCCGGAGCTCAGCGTGCCGCGCCGCGATCGCCTCGCAGGCAGTGCTCATTCCCACCGCGTCGGCTCCCAGGGCAGCGTACATTCTGATCTCTGCCGGGCTCTCAAAATTCGGTCCGGAAGTCTGGAGGTACACCCCTTCCTGCAGAGGGATCTCTTCCTCTTCGGCAGTCTTTCGGATCAGTTCCATCAATTCCGTATCATAGATATGTGTCATATCCGGGAAACGCTCCCCGAGCTCAGACACATTTTCCCCGATCAGCGGTGATGGTACAAAACTGGAGATCTGATCCGTGATCAGCATGAAATCTCCCACACGGAATCCTTCTCCCATGCCTCCTGACGCATTTGTCAGGAAAAGGATCTCAATCCCCATCTTCTTCATCAGCCGGACCGGCATGACCACTTCCTCCATGGAATAGCCTTCGTAATAATGCACCCTGCCTTTCATAACCACGGCAGGCACATTCCCGATATATCCCAGCAGGAATCTTCCGTCGTGTCCCTGCACAGTGGAGACCGGGAACCCCGGAATATCCCCGTAAGGGATTTCCTTAACGACCTCCATATTTCTGGCATATCCGCCCAGACCGGAGCCAAGGATCAATCCCACCCTAGGCTCAAAGTCTGTCACTGACCTGTAATATTCATAGCACTTTAATAGTTTTTCATACTGTGCGCTCATCAGTTCTCCTTCTCGATCTTCCTGCTGACTTTCCCTGCGATCTCTTCTCTGATCTTTGCCGCAAATTCATTCAGTCCGCACTGTCCTTCATCTCCTGCAAATCTGCTCCTCACGGAGACCTTATTCTCTTCTTCTTCCTTTGCCCCCACGACAAGCATGTAAGGGATTTTCTTCATCTGTGCCTCGCGGATCTTGTACCCGATCTTTTCCGCACGGGTATCAATCTCCGCGCGGATGCCTGCGTCTTTCAGCGCGTTGAGCACCTTCATACCGTAGTCCATATGCTTGTCTGAGATCGGAAGCACTTTCACCTGTACCGGAGCAAGCCATGTGGGGAATGCCCCTGCAAAATGCTCGATCAGGATTCCGATAAATCTCTCTATCGACCCGAATACCACGCGGTGGATCATGATCGGTCTGTGCTTCTCTCCGTCCGCGCCCGTATACTCAAGGTCAAACCGGAGCGGAAGCTGGAAGTCGAGCTGGATCGTTCCGCACTGCCATGTCCTGCCGATGGAATCCTCCAGATGAAAGTCGATCTTCGGTCCGTAGAATGCTCCATCACCTTCATTTACCACATACGGAAGACCAATGTCCTCAAGCGCGCTCCTCAGAGCGTCTGTCGCCATTTCCCAGTCCTCATCGCTTCCCATGCTGTCCTCCGGGCGCGTGGAAAGCTCAACATGATATTTGAATCCAAAGAGGCTGTATACCTCGTCAATCAGCTTTACTACTCCTTTGATCTCATCCTTGATCTGCTCAGGCATCATGAAAATATGTGCATCATCCTGAGTAAAGCATCGTACTCTCATCAGACCGTGGAGCTGTCCGGATTTCTCATGTCGGTGTACCAGTCCGAGCTCGCCCATGCGGATCGGAAGATCACGGTAAGAGCGCGGCTCTGATTCGTATACAAGGATACCGCCCGGGCAGTTCATCGGCTTGATCGCAAAATCAACGTCATCGATCACTGTTGTATACATATTTTCCTTATAGTGATCCCAGTGACCGGATGTCTCCCACAGATGACGGCTCAGCATGATCGGAGTATTAATCTCCACATACCCTGCCCTGCAGTGGATCTCTCTCCAGTAATCAAGGAGTGTATTTTTGAGCACCATGCCGTTTGGCAGAAAGAACGGGAAGCCCGGTCCCTCTTCGCGCATCATGAACAGCCCCAGTTCTTTTCCAAGTTTTCTGTGGTCGCGCTTCTTAGCTTCTTCGATCATAGTCAGGTACTCTTCCAGCTCTGCTTTCTTCGGGAAGGCAGTACCGTAAATTCTCTGGAGCATCTTATTGTGCTCGTCGCCTCTCCAGTATGCGCCTGCCAGACTTGTCAGCTTGAATGCTTTCACCGGCTTCGTGGTCATAAGGTGAGGTCCCGCGCACAGATCTGTGAACTCGCCCTGTGAATAGAAGCTGATCGTCTCATCCTCCGGAAGATCCTCGATCAGTTCCACCTTATAGTCTTCATTTTTCCCTTTAAAATACTCGATCGCTTCGTTTCGCGGCATGGTATACTGTTTGATCTCAAGATTCTCTTTGACAATCTTCTTCATCTCCGCCTCGATCTTCTCAAGATCTTCCGCAGTAAACGGTGTCTCCCTGTCCACATCATAATAGAATCCATCGGCAATGGACGGACCGATCGCCAGCTTTGTATCCGGATACAGGCGTTTGACGGCCTGTGCCATAATATGGGACGCAGTGTGGCGGAATGCGCCTTTTCCCTTTTCGTCGTTAAATGTCAGGATACTCAGGTCACAGTCGTGGTCAACGACTGTCCTCAGATCAACGACCTCGCCGTCTACTTCTCCGGCTGTCGCCATCCTTGCCAGCCCCTCACTGATGTCCAGCGCGATGTCATATACGCTCATCGGCTGCTGATATTCTTTGCTTGATCCGTCTTTTAATGTGATCTTCATGTTCTTTTCCTTCCTTTCCCTTGAACTTCATCTGTCCGCTGCTTATACAGAAACAGAAAAGACATCCCTTCCGGAATGTCTCTCACCTTCTGAATCTATGTCCGCACGGAAACACTCCACGCAGGGACGGGATCAGTATTCCCGCGGTTCCACCCTGCTTGTTTTCCATGGAAAACCTGCTTCATTCGTGTGATGATAACGGAATCACCGTGCCGGATTAGGGCAGCTCCGAGGTGGTCTTCAGTCAGCCGGAACACCAAAGCCCTC
>CALWFS010000104.1 GCA_944377705.1 uncultured Mediterraneibacter sp.
TTCGGCGAGCTTCCGGAGGAGTTGGCATTAAGGCTTGTGGAGACAAGAAGTTATAATGGGATTGTGGAACTCAGATACGAAAAGCGTTAAAATATGAGTTGAAGTGGAATAAAGAGTTGAAATGCAATAAAAGCACCGCAGGACGCGGGCTGAAGACAGTGGAGGATACAAATGGAAATAGATCTGAGCAAATTTAAGTGGATAAGAGAACCGGCAGGCTGTACCATCAATGACGGAGTGATAGAGATCGTAACAAAGCCTCACACAGACTTGTGGCAGAGGACCTACTATCATTTCCGCAATGACAATGCCCCGGTATTTCAGATGGAGACAGAGGAAAGGTATTTCAGCTTTGTAGTAAAGACGGATTTCCGGGAAAGTCATCACAGGTTTGATCAGTGCGGCATCGTGATGTACCTGGACAGCGAGAACTGGCTGAAGGGATCAGTGGAATATGAGAATGAAGAGTATCAGCATCTGGGAAGCGTTGTCACGAATCAGGGTTATTCAGACTGGGCGACTACAGTGATAGATGCCACGGTAAAATCCATGTGGTACCGTTTCAGCCGGAGAGAGGATGACTACTGCATTGAATGCTCTTCGGATGGGATTCATTTTCAGCAGATGCGGATCTGCCACATGCAGAAGGGAGACGGAAAAATCCGGTTTGGCATCTACGCCTGTTCGCCGGAGGATTCTTCATTTAAGGCAGTATTTTCCAATATGAAACTGACAGAGTGCCAGTGGAGGGCACATGACGGCCAGCAGCCGGATGAAGTATGAAGAAGATAAAAACGAGATATAAAGTTCTCATACTGCTGTTTTTCTTTTTCACTATATACATCGGGAAAAATGTGTTTGATATCTGTTCCTTCAGCACAGAGGATCAGAAATGCCGGGCAGATGTGGCGATCATTCTGGGGGCGGCGGCTTACAATGGTGAGGTCTCCCCGGTCTTTCGGGAACGGATTAATCATGGGATCACCCTGTATGAGGAGGGGTATGTGGACAGACTGATCGTGACTGGCGGGACAGCGGATCAAGCGGAGGAATCAGATGCATCGGCAGCAAAAAAATATCTTCTTTCTCAAGGAATTCCCGAGGAAGCAGTCCTGATGGAAGATCAATCTTCGATTACTCAGGAAAATCTGGAGAATTCTAAAGTTATCATGGAAGAAAACGGATACAAGACCGCGATCATCGTCAGCGATCCCCTGCATATGAAACGAGCGATGCTGCTGGCGGAAGATGCGGGGATCACGGCATACAGCTCGCCGACTCCTACAACGAGATATGTCAGTCTGAGGACGAAAATCCCATTTCTGGCAAGGGAGACCTTTTATTATATCGGGTATCAATGGTACAGGGTGTTTTTTCATCAGTAAATTATACAAAGGAGATACATAGATGATTATCGAAGGACACCAGAAAGAGCTTGACGCAATGAAAGAGTTCCACAAGGGAAACCGGAAGGAGGGGCTGAGGCTGCAGGAGGTTTCAGACTTATGAAAAAAGTACTATTAGTATCGATGACGCATAATGTAACGGATCTGGTGAAGGTAGCAGAGCCGGGCTTGAAAGGCAGGACCGTGACCTATATCCCGACCGCAGCGATCGGGGAGGGGATCGAGGGGATGGCGGAAGAGGAGACCAGGATGCTGGAAGAACTGGGACTTACCGTTGATGAGCTTGAGGTTTCCACTGCTTCAAGGGAAACCGTCAGGGAAACGCTGATGAAGAACGATATGATCTTTGTAGGAGGCGGGAATACGTTCTTTCTGCTCCAGGAGCTGAAGCGGTCAGGCGCGGATAAGATCATTTCCCAGGAAGTGAAAAAAGGGAAATTCTACATAGGGGAATCCGCGGGCGCCATTGCCGCGTGCCCTGATATCGGATATTCTGCGGAGATGGATGTTCCCGAGAAGGCGCCGGTGCTGACAGATTATACAGGGATGGGACTGGTGGATTTTTATGTGGTTCCTCATCTGGGACATCCGGAAATGGGACCAGGGGCAGAGGGTATCATTGAAAAGTATACGTCAGAACTGGACTTAAAGGTTATCAATGATCATCAGGCGATACTGATCGAGGGAGACAAGGTGAGGATACTGCCTGAATAGTACCCGGATGGGAGAAAAGGGAAGGAGGCAGTCAGCAGGGACTGGCATGAAGATCAGAAAAGTAGCAACAGACAAAAAAGAATACCTGCCCCTGCTTCTTCTGGCGGATGAGCAGGAGAATATGATCGACCGGTATCTTGGGCGGGGAGATCTGTATGTCCTGGAGGATGACGGTGTGAAGGCAGTGTGTGTCGTGACCGATGAGGGAGACGGTGTCCTGGAGATCAAAAATCTGGCGGTCAGCCCGGAATTCCGGGGGAAAGGATACGGCAGACTTATGATCCGTTTCGTGGCGGATTCTTACAGGGATCGTTTTAAGGTTCTGTATGTAGGCACAGGGGACAGCCCTGCCACAGTTCCGTTTTATGAGAAATGCGGTTTTTGCAGGTCACATGTGATCCGGAACTTTTTCACAGAGCACTACGATCATCCCATCTATGAGTGCGGCAGACAGCTTGTTGATATGGTTTATCTGAAAATGGAACTGCGGGAGGCGGAAATGAAAATAGAAAAAATAGATCACGAATTTTCGGTATGCAGGGTGGAGGATTATTCCCAGACCAATCTGGGGAGCGAATACTGCTTCATCGGTAAGACGGATGAAGAGTGTTCATTAGTATGCATTACAGACGATATACCAGGAAATGTGACTGACCATGATGACGGATGGAAGGCATTCCGGGTTCAGGGAACGCTGGATTTTTCTCTGATCGGGATACTTGCGAAGCTTTCGGCTTTGATGGCGGAGAACGGAATAGGGATCTTTGTGGTATCCACTTACAATACGGATTATATTTTGACGAAGAAGGAGAACTTTGAGAAGGCGATGGGAGTACTTAAACTTGCCGGATATGAGATTTCCTGATGGGAGAAGAATGGGAAGAGGGGACTGCTGTATCATGTGACAGCAGTCCCCTCTGGACTTTATTCCAGGATCTCTCGTACCTGTTCTAAAGAGAGAGCGCATTTTTCGGCAATCTCTTCATCTGAACTGCCCTGGGCAGACAGCTTGAAAATAAGTTTCGCGAGATGAATGCCCTCGGCTCTGCCGCGCTCTATTCCGCGTTCCATGCCTCGTTCATTTTCTTCCTTCAATTCCTCGGCAAAAAGTTCTTTTAATGCATCACACATTTTTCGCTCAGCCTCCATTTCCGTCCAATTTGCCCGCGTGATCAGATCCATCACAGCGGCATAGTCCTTTGAGTGTCTGTTCTGCTCATATTTTGCTACGATATTTTGGATTTCCCTGCCGGCTTTCAGATCCATTCGGAGATTCTTCAGCCAGAAGTTTTCCTCCTGTGTCAATTCTTGAGTGATCAGGAGCTGCATGGGAATCGCATCTCCGGTCAGATAATAGATTCCCTTATCCCGGGCTTCCACATGTATTCCGCGGACTTCTGCGAGATGCTTCAGCATTTCACGCGGATAACGGCTGCAGGCAAAAGTGATCGTCATTTCTGCCGGATCGATTTCTTTTACTTTGTCGGTGTTGGATTGATAAAAGCAGGTGTAGCCGTATACTTTGTAGAAATCATTGATACTCAGATAATCACCCGGCGCTTTATATTCAATGATATTATGCTGACGGAATATTTTGCCTATGGCTTTCTTAACAGGAAGATCTCGCAGCTTTTTGACAATAAGGATATCGATCTGAGGCGGCTTTTTGCTCAGCAGATATTCTTCCTGCATCACCAGAAATTCCATTTCCTCTTTCAGGGTAATGCGGAGCGCTGCGCCAAAAGCAGGGTGCCATTGTAACTTTCTTTTCTCCATTTATCTCCTTTTAGTATATCTAATTCGTTTTCAGGCTGCAACAATATCAGAAAGTTTTTTAGATATCAATGGAATCTCCTCCTTTTTCAGCACTTTTGGAAATGCTTTGATTCTGTCGTAATAAACGTTGAAAATGCTCGATTACAGAGCAGGAAGTTATTTTGGGACGGCTGATCAGGGCGACAGCCCTGCCGTCCGGGACATCTTCCAGAATGCGCAGATATCTATCTGGAAAGTGTAAGGACAGAATATCATAAAGGAATACGAAACACAAGAGTTCTTTAGCGGATCATTTCCTTTACGGACAATGGTATGCATGCTAAGATAGAGAATGAAAAACAAAGATAAAAATGCAGCGGCAGATGATGTCCCTTGTTTCATCATAGAGGAGGATTTTGATGCTTAATATCAGAAATGAAAAAGAAACAGATTATAAAATCGTAGAAGATATCACAAGGAAGGCTTTCTATAATGTATATGTTCCGGGATGTATGGAGCATTATCTTGTCCACATCATGAGGGAACACGAAGATTTTATATCAGAGCTGGATTTTGTAATCGAGCTTGACGGGGAGATCGTTGGGAATATCATGTACACGAAGGCAAAGCTGACAGATGAGAAGGGGATAGAAAAAGAGATCCTTACATTCGGACCTGTCAGTGTCCTGCCTGAGTACCAGAGAAAAGGGTATGGAAAAATGCTCATTGAGCATTCTCTTAAACATGCGGCTGAACTGGGGTATGAAGCGGTTGTGATAATGGGCAGTCCGGCAAATTATGTGAGCAGCGGTTTTCAGTGCTGCAAGAAGTACAATGTCTGCGTGGAAAAGGATAAATATCCTGCGGCAATGCTGGTCAAGGAGCTTAAGACGGGCGTTCTGGACGGGAGGCTATGGTTTTATTCAGACAGCCCTGTAATGAATGTTGATGAGAGGGAAGCACAGGTATTTGACGATGGTCTGGAGAAAATGGAGAAGAAATGGATGCCAAGCCAGGAAGCATTTTATATTATGAGCCATGCATTTGTGGAGTAGAAGTAATAATAGATTAAAAATGTTCGGTGCATTTGATTGAAAAATTGGAATTAATGGGGGAATATATCTTTTCATAAGGTAAGGGAAATACACCTATCGAAGGGGGAGAAAGGGACACAGACAAATCAAAAATCTAAGGGGGCTGTGATGAAGACAATACTGGTAACAGGAGGAACAACTTTTGTAAGCAAATATGTCGCAAAATATTTTGCAGATGCTGATTATGAAGTTTATGTACTTAATAGAAATTCGAAGTCACAAGTTCAAGGAGTTCAATTAATAGAGGGAGACAGACATCATTTAGGAAGCACATTAAAGGATAAATATTTTGATGTAGTAGCTGATATTACGGCATACAATGCATCAGATATCATAGATTTATATGATTCACTTGGCTCATTTGGACAGTATATTATGATTAGCTCAAGTGCTGTGTATCCTGAATACGCACCACAACCTTTTAGGGAAGACACAGAAAAAGCTGCCAATAAGTTTTGGGGGAAATATGGTACAGATAAGATTGAGGCGGAAATGGCTCTGTTAGATAGAGTTCATGATGCATATATTTTGCGTCCGCCATATTTATATGGTCCAATGAACAATGTATATAGAGAGGCTTTTGTATTTGATTGTGCAAAAACAGACAGAAAATTTTATTTACCTCAAAATGGCGATATGAAGCTGCAATTTTTTCATGTTAGAGATTTATGTAAATTGATGGAAGTAATTATCAATAATAAACCTGCGGTGCATATATTGAATGTTGGTAATCCGGAATCTGTATCTATCAAAGACTGGGTAGTCAAATGTTATGCTTGTTATGGAAAAACTCCGGAATTCATGTATGTATATGATGATATAGAACAAAGAAATTATTTCAGTTTTTATAACTATGAATATAAATTAGATGTTGAACGTCAAAAAAAGATATATTCAGAAACTATTCCTTTAGATACCGGACTGAAGGAAGCTGCAAAGTGGTATGATGAACACGAAACAGAAGTAAATAAAAAACCATATTTTCAGTATATTGATACAAATCTTATGAATGGAGTGAGAAACATGTATCCACGCTCGATCTGCGGAACAGACTGCTGTGAGAACTGCGGCAGAGAAGAAGAATGCGGAGGCTGTGCAGAAACAAAAGGACATCCTTTCGGCGGGACCTGTACTGCCGCCGAATACATAAAAAGAGAAGGGCTTGACGCTTTTGGAAAATTTAAAGAAAAACTGGTTCGGGAATTTAATTCTCTGGGGCTCAAAGATCTTAAGGTGAACGACCTGAATCTGCTGAACGGATTTTATGTCAATCTGGAGTATCATCTTCCAAACGGGCAGTCCGTAAAGCTGCTTGAAGACGATAAAGTATACCTGGGAAATCAGATAGAGATCCCGGGAAGCAGCAGATGTTATGGAATAGTGGCGGATGAAGAATACCTTCTCATATGCGAATACGGCTGCGGCGGCGCTGACCCGCAGATCGTTGTATATAAGAGACGGAACCCCGTTGTCAAAGACCTTTGACAGCCCCTAAAATACGGGCAAAACAGGGATGTCAAGGACATTTGATAGACCAGATCTTTCGGGATGGATTAAAATTTGAATTGCAGGGAGATAGAAAATGGAACTGGGAACACAGATCAGAAAATATCGGAATGAAAGGACATTGTCTCAGGAGGCGCTGGCGGAAAAGGTCTATGTGTCACGGCAGACGGTTTCTAACTGGGAGAATGACAAAAGTTATCCGGATGTGAACAGTCTTGTGCTGCTCAGTGAAGTTTTCGAAGTCTCTTTAGATCAATTAATCAAAGGAGATGTGGAAACTATGAAAGAACAGATCGATCAGACAGATCAGAAGAGGTTTGAGTGCCTGAGCAATATTTTTACCATACTGTTTCTGGCTGTTCTTATTACGCCTGTCCCGCTTGTGCACTTCCTGTCTTATGCAGGGCTTGCCATCTGGATCGTGATCCTGGGAGCAGGGAGTTATGCGGCAATGCTTGTGGAACGGGAGAAGAAAAAGTTTGATATCCAGACCTATCAGGAGATTATCGCGTTTACAGAAGGGAAAAGCTTAAGCGAGATTGAAAAAGCGAGAGAAGAAGGGAAACGACCGTACCAGAAAGTGTTTCTGGCAGCCGCGTCGGGTGCAGCCGGAGTGATTGTTACGCTATTTTTCTTGTGGTTATTGGGATAGCTTCAATATAAAAGACGAGGGCAAAGAAATGAGATTTATCATTGAACATCTGGAGAAACATTTTGATAAGAAGGAAGTACTGAAAGATATTGATTTTACTTTTGA
>CALWFS010000105.1 GCA_944377705.1 uncultured Mediterraneibacter sp.
GTATTAGCGCAGCTGGGAGCGCGCCACATTCGCATTGTGGAGGCCACGGGTTCGAATCCCGTATACTCCATTGTATAGAGCTGCTGTTTATGCGGGTTTTCAATTTTCGTGCTGCATTTCGTGCTGCATGAATTCTTTGAAAGCCCGCATAGTTTTTTGTCTGTTATATGATTCTGTTCCGAAGTATTTGCAACGGGTGGTTTTAAATAGTAAAAGACACCCATGCAATACTTGCACGAGTGCCTTTCAACCATAATCAATATGGTTTTCTCTACATGAGTATACTACTACATAACAAAAATTATTACAATGTTTAAAACATGTTATTTTTGGCATTTAAAAAATTTAAAGGAGAAATTTGGCACTATTTTTCATTATAAATATAAATTGCCCTATTTATCAAATTTATTGTATTCAATTTCGTCTTTGGGCAGACTGACTAACGTATCTAAATCGAGGATGTTTTTTATCCCTATTTGACCACGGACATATTCGAAATATTCTGCACATTTTCGAATTTTTTGAAAAACCTGTGGTTAGTTTGAAAGATAACATATGTTGAAAGTAAATTCAATGATAATAGTCAGGAAAATTAAATTAGCACCGTATTTGAAAAACAGCCAGCCTCCCCTGCAAAGAAGCTGGTCTGTTTTTCTCAGATCCCGCAGTTTTCAGAACATCCCATACACGATTATCCCGATAATCCCCACGGCTCCCGCCGCATAAATACAGTTGATGACCATGCACACCTGCATCCATTTGTTTTTTATATTCCCGGCTGCATAGGCAAGCACCGAGAAAATACCGGCAAAGATCATAAAAGCGGCATAGCTGTAAATAATAATCTCCGCAGCAGGGGATTCCAGCGCCCAGTCAAAGGTGCGCAGGGGCAGGATCGTCCACGGGACAAACAGCATAAGAGTGGCAATGGCAGTACAAATTTTATCTTTCATATTCATTATCTCCTTTTGAATTGCTATTTTTCAGAGCTATTTCCTTTCAGCAGCGCCGAACCGTATGCATGAAACTACCAGCGCGGTTACAGTAATCAAAATGGAAGCAGGCAGCCACGGCATCCAGTCGATCCGGGTATCATACATACCTTCCGCGGCTTTTCCGTACTGTACCATCAGCAGGTAAAACGGATAGCTCATAGGATAGGCGAACCAGACTTTCGTATTGATGATCAGCACAGACGGCACGATGGATGCAAGACCAATGCCTACGGAAAAGACCGGGGTGTGGATCAGGCAGGCGATCATCCAGAAAACTGCCGCCATGGGTATGGCGCCGGCGTAAATGCTCAGTGTATTCCCGCAGACATAGAGCGGATCCAGGATGAAATTATAATCCTGTATCCAGGAAACGAGAGCGGCGCTGATGCAATAGGCGCAGACCGTCATGAGCATCTGGGCGAATGCCAGCAGAATGAGTATGGTAAATTTGGCGAGACACAGCTTTGCGGTGTTCACCGGCAGAGACAGCATTTTCAGGATGCCGCCCCGGGACCGCTCGGTCTGGACGAGGAGTACCGTGCAGATGACCAGTGAGGCTGGGATCATGAACCACACCATGCCCATATAGCCCTGAATAAAGAAGTTGTTTTCCGGAGTGATTGGAATCCCTCTGGTGTCAAAAGCAAAGTCAGAGTTGATAATGCTGGGGATCCACATCATGATGACCGGGACCAGCAGTATCAGCAGGATTTTAGACCGTTTGATCTTTTTCAGTTCCACACTGACAAGAGAAAAGAAATTCATTCTACACACCTCCTGAGTTTTTGGTAAATAAGTTCCAGCACGCCGAATACCAGGATCTCAGCGGCGCACACACCGAGGAATAAAAAGATCCGATCATTTTCTGCCGCTGTGGCAAGTGTCTGGTAGGGGGAACTGAATGGGAAGAGACTCAGCACCACATTATCCTGAGGAAAAATGAAAAGGGTAAATACCAGAATCACGCCGGTCCCAAGGGACACCCACATGTTTTTGCAGGCAGAAGCGATCACAAGCATCAGCACGACCGTAGGAAGAGAGGCTGTCCACTGAAAGAGAATACTCCCCAGGATATTTTTCAGAAGTTCCGCTGTATCCGGTCTGTAATCAGGAAACCAGTGAAGGGCGCATCCCGCAAGTATCAGGACCTCCACAGCAGTCACCATTGCCAGCATGAATGCAGCAATCACGGATTTCCCCAGGAATGTGCTCCCGGCATGGATTGGCAGTACATCCATTTTCTGAGCGCCATGGTCAGCATACTCTGTGTGGTACATCATGCATGCGCCGCAGATGGATACAAGGGTGTTCAGCATTGCCATCATCTGCCAGTTCGCGTCCATCAGGATGTCAAAAGGGTTTCCGGGCATTGCGGTGAAGGTTTCCGGGCGGAACAGCATATTTGCCAGAGGAAATGCCGAGGCAAGGAGGGCTCCTCCGAGGAAAGCGGGGAGATAGCCGGTCCGCTTCAGTTTTTTTATTTCCAGATTCAGTATCACGCCCTGCCACCTCTTTTCCTGTTATCCTCATCGATCATGGCGAGGAAGGTCTCTTCCAGATTGTCCGTAGGGAATCCGGCGTCATGGGCGCTGGATTTCAGATCATCCATTGTTCCCTCGAACAGCAGGCGGCCGTGGTTGAGGATCCCGATGTCATCTGCCATCAGCTCTACCTCTGAAAGCAGATGGGAGGAGACAAGCACTGTACAGTCAAACTGCCGGGGCAGGGACTTTATGAGGGTGCGGATCTCATGGATGCCTGCCGGGTCAAGACCGTTGGTGGGTTCATCCAGGATCAGGATGGGCGGACGGCCTATGAGCGCCCCTGCCAGCCCAAGCCTCTGCTTCATGCCGAGGGAATATTTTTTTGCCAGCCTTTTTCGGGACTGGGACAGTCCGACAAGCTCCAGTGCGTCCCGGACACTGCTCTTGGGAAGACCGAGGATCCTGCGGATAATATCCAGATTTTCCTCCCCGGTCAGATTGCCGTAAAAGGCAGGCGCTTCGATAAAGGAACCGACTTCCTTCAGGATGGACACCCGGTCGGACGGATAGGTTTTCCCGTCAATGCGAAAACTCCCTTGTGTGGGGCGGGTAAGCCCGAGAAACATTTTCATGGTAGTGGATTTCCCTGCGCCGTTGGGTCCGAGAAAGCCGTACACGCTTCCTTTTCGGATATGCAGGTTCAAATGGGAGACCGCAGTAAAGTCCCCATAGGTTTTTGTCAGATTTTTTGTCTCAATGATATTCATATTTCCTGAACTCCTTTCATCATCCGATGTCTGTGCGGCCGAAAGCAGCCTGAGCATCTTCAGCGGTATTTACTTTGATGGTTAAAGTATAAAACGTCATCCTTACGGAAACATTCTCCCATCCTTACGTTTACCTTACATTTAAGAACCGGGAAAGAAGGGGATGTTGTTCTGTGCTATAATCAGAAGCAGGAGGAATGAAATATGGATCACTATTACCTGAAACAGAAAAAAATCCTTCTCGTTGATGACGAGAGAGAGATCCTCGCCATGATAACAGATTTTCTGAGCGAGGACGGATATACACAGATACGGACAGCGGGTACAGTAAAAGAAGCGCTCCGGACCGCGGAAGAATGGAAACCGGATTTTGCTGTGCTTGATGTCATGCTGCCGGATGGGGACGGTTTTTTTCTCTTTGAGCAGATGAGAAAGTTCACGCAGATCCCCGTGCTCTTTCTGACCGCGCGGGGAGAGGATGAGGACAGGATCCGCGGGCTGGGGCTTGGCGCGGACGATTACATGGTCAAGCCATTTTTGCCGAAAGAGCTGTTGCTGCGCATCGGTATTATCCTGCGGCGCTATTACAGGGAGGAAGACCCGGTAGTGCGGCTTGCGGGAAGCCGGATCGATTTTGCCCGGGCGGAGGTCGTCAAAAACGGAGAACATCTGCCCCTGACGGCAAAAGAACATGAGATCCTGTCAGCGCTGTGCCGGAATGCAGGGCGGATCGTGACCATCGATCAGCTGTGCGAGGCGGCGTGGGGAGAGAACCCCTTTGGATATGAAAACAGTCTCATGGCGCATATCCGAAGAATACGGGAAAAGATCGAGGAAAATCCGTCGAAGCCGGTCTCTCTGATCACAGTGAAGGGACTGGGATATAAACTGGTGCCGGAGGGAAGATGATATGACGAGTATTGCAAAGCTGACCCGAAGATGTGTAGGGATTTTGATCCTGAGTATGTTCCTTCTCTTTGTTGTGAATATTGTGATCCTGGTAGTCGTGGCATCTATGCAGACTCCCGGCATCGGTCCGTGGACGACGGCCGGGGAGACGGAAGCGGCACTGCAGAAAACAGAGACAGGATATATCCTTTCAGATGAGATGGCGAAGACTCTGAAGGATGAGAATGCATGGGCAGTCTATATTGACAATGATACCATGCAGGTCCTGTGGCATACAGAATACCTGCCGGCTGAGATCCCACTGCAGTATACGATCGCCGATATTTCCGGCCTGACCCGGGGGTATCTGGCGGATTACCCCACCTTCACTGCCGGATCAGAAGACGGTCTGGTAGTTGTGGGATTTCCAAAAGACCGGTACTGGAAACATATGAGTCCTTCCTGGGATTATGATTTTATCAAGAACAGCCCGTATATTGCGCTGTCTGTGATTGGGATCAATGCTGCCGTGATCTTTCTGATTTATGTGACTGCAAACACAAAGCTGCTCCGTTCGGTAAGACCGATCGCGGACGGGATCCAGGCGCTGCCGACGAAGTCGCCTGTGTATGTGAAGGAGAAGGGACTTTTGTCGGATCTGGCAAAAGATATCAACCGTACGGCTGATATCCTTCAGTCCCAGAGAAGGGACCTGAGGAAAAAGGAAGCCGCGCGGGCAGACTGGATATCCGGTGTTTCCCATGATATCCGCACACCCCTTTCCATGGTCATGGGATATGCGGGACAGCTGGAGGAAAATCCGCAGCTTTCGGAAGACGACAGGCGAAAGGCGTCCGTCATCCTGCAGCAGAGCTTGAAAATGAAAAATCTGGTAAATGATCTGAACCTTGCGTCCAAGCTGGAATACAATATGCAGCCCCTCCGGCTTGAACAGGTGAGTCTGGCGGCGGTGGCGCGGCAGTGCGCGGCAGATTTTATGAATGCGGATTTCAGCGGGAAATATCCCCTGGAATGGAGAGCGGAAGAAGACCTGCCAGCCTGTGTGATCACGGGAGATAAGAATCTGCTCCGCAGGGCGGTAAATAATCTGCTCAATAATGCTCAGAGTCATAACCCGGACGGATGCCATATTATGATGGAACTATATACGGAAGGAAGCGAATGCTGCATCGCCATTCAGGACGATGGCGTTGGGGTTCCGGAGGAGAAACTGGAAAAGCTGAAAAATACTCCTCATTATATGATGAATGACAGCGGGGCGGACGAACCCCGCCATGGACTGGGACTTCTCATTGTACAGCAGATCGTAAAAGCGCATCACGGGGAGGTCAGATTCTCTTCCGCGGTGCCTCATGGACTGAGGATAGAGATCAGACTGCCGTTTTAGATGGGAGATTACTTCGGTTATATTCCTCTTATGAATACGCTTTTTTTCTCCATGAAGAGTCTGCATCTTTGCATTAAATTGTAATCGATAAGTCTGGGATCCCCTGAACTTTGTTTAAGCAGAGTGATGAACTCCCTTAAATCGAGCAGATGGAAAAATGCTCCAGTCTGCTCAATAGCGTCTGATAATTGTTTTGTTATTTCATCCCAATTACCGCAGGTCATTAATTCGGTGATCAATACGATACAATGTGGGGGGATTTTCCTCTCCACAGAAATTTCATCACCTTTCGTATCAAACAAAGTGCTTCCTCGCATAAAAGCATTTGCTGCTCCTACAAGCTGTTTGATTGCTTTTTCTGCCTGCTTTTGTATACCGGAAAGACGTCTTGATTCGTTTTTGTTATAGCCTGCCTGTATCACGGATAAGTCTTTGGCTTCGATTAGAAAACTTCCGTATTCATAGTATGCAAATACATCAGTAAATTCCCGCCTTTTATCACCGTGCTGTACTTGCGGACTTTTATACAGCGTTGTCGGAAAAACAGATTCTAATGAACCCCAAATTGTGTTCTCAAAAGTTTCTCCTTCATTCTTATTGGAGATATTTATTGCATAATATGAATCATTATTTAAAAAGAAAATATTATTTGTTTTCCATTCACCAGCTTTAGGTATAATTTCAACTATTGGTATGACATGAGCATTGGGATAGTTATGAGACTTATCAATAGAAAAAACAAAGCAGTCGATAGCAAGTGAAACGTCGTCATTAAAATTTCCGACATATATCGAGCTTTCATTTTCTATTAACTTAAGCAGTGCCAATGACTCATCCTCAGTAATTTCGATTGATGAAGATGCGAGGCATATATCCATTTCGTTAAAGAGGAATATGGGAAACTTCTTTCGTTTCATTGATTGAATCAATGCCGTATGTTCTTCAGCTGCAATTTGTGCGCTTGAGAGGAGAAGAGGAGTGTCAGGCATGTCTCCTATTCTTGCCCCTGTACATAGATAGGTATCTTTTTTCCCAAAAAGCAATTGCATAGGACATCCAGCTATTAATGCTTTCAAAGTCGGTGTTGGAGCTTTGATTAATAAAGAAGTGGTTTCCTCACCGTCATAGGCGGGGACGTACCATATGGAGGCTGTTTCTGAGCGCATGCTGTTATAAACTCGTTCACTTGGAATATGCATATGATCTACCTCCGATTAGTTTTGATCTTTTGCCAACTGCCCGAAAGAAATCCGGAGATCAATCTTTGGAATCCTGATTTCAGTCAGTTTAAATCCGTGTTCACTGTAAAATAAATATAAGAGCCAGAATTTAAAACTCTGACTCTTGCCTTACGAGCCTTACAACCATACCGTCACGGCAAAAACGCAGATAGAGTATACGAGGTTTGTGTAAGACTTCTTAAGTGGACCTGGCGGGAATCGAACCCGCGTCCAAAAACCTATCCCATGTACTTCTACTATCATAGTCCGTTCTTTTTCATTCCCTCTGCCGCACGGAAACGAACATCCTTGCGGGTTCAGTAGCTTCATGGTACGCCTGACGACTCAAAGCTTTGCCGTCATCGTTTCTCACATAGTTGATGCCAGATTCCCGAGGTGTGAGTGCCCCGGGGCTGACATGCGGCAATTAGGCCGCAGCTAATTCGTAATTATCGTTAGCGTTTAATTT
>CALWFS010000106.1 GCA_944377705.1 uncultured Mediterraneibacter sp.
AGTCCTTCTTTGTTGTCAGCAGATTTCCCTTTTTATCTTTTTTGATCACTCCGTTGAATGAATTTTCACATTTTACAGCAAGATACAGATCCGCAGATTTGATATAGAGCCGGATGTAGCGCTTGTCTGACGGCTCGACTTTTGCGGCTGCTTCCAGTGCGTTATCCAATAAATTCATAAGCAGGCAGCAAAGGTCTGCATCCGGAATATTCAGATCATCAGGAACGTTGATCTGTGCCTGGAATCGAATCTTATTTCGTTTTGCCTTAGCGGCAGCATCCTGGAGAATGGTATTGAGGGTGTGGTTTCCGGTGAAGCTGGTCTGTGCCAGGGCATTCTGCTCCTCTGCCATCCGGGCAAGCAAATGCTCGATGCCCGGATAATCTTTCTTCTGTGCCAGACATTCCAGTGCGGTGAGCTGATGTTTTAATTCATGGCGGGCGGAAGCCCCATCCATGATCCGTTCTTCCAATGCCTGATAACTCTCTGTGATCATCTGATTCTTGATCTGAAGGCTCTGTGCCTGCACCCTCTGGTCTATAAAGGCGCGGGCTGCGCTGTATGAGGAAATCAAGGCAGCCGTAATGGAAAGCCACAGTGTCAGCCAGTAAAGGAGTCCGTTGTATACGCCTGCCTGAAGCTCAGAGCGCAGACCTACGTTGATGTAGAAAGCAAGGTAGCCGTCGCCGGCAAGAGACACAAGATAGCCTGCAAAAAGGACAGCAGCACTCCATGCTGCAGCTATGCACAGATACTTCCAGAACTGACGATGCCGGTTCATTGCCAGATAGAGGATCAGGAAAAGTACGATCAGCAGGTTGATTTCACGATGGCTGAATAAACTGACCACATTCTGCGGAAGGAAGTAATAGCCTTCATCTTCTATCAGCTGGAATGAGACAAGCCCCATAACCGCAAAAAGCAGGGGGATCAGGCTGAAATCTGGCTTTTTTAAGGAAATCCCCAGAAGAAAGATCCCAAAGACCAGGACCAGGGCAAGAGCCGCTGCACCGGCAGGAAATGCTGTACGGTTGGCAATGGCAGTGGATTCCATGATATCCAGGTTCTCAGGCATAAAGCGGAGCAGCGGCGGAAATATTGTCTGCGCTGCATCTGAAATTTCGCAAGTCATGACCAGTTCCCCGGAAGCGCCTTCAGGGAGAGGGACAGACGCCTGTGCCATGGAAAGAGCCCCTTCTGTCTGAGTGACGCTGGACTGATAGATCGTCTCACCGTTCAGACACAGAGAAATTGTGGCGCCGGCAGTCTCAAAAACCAGGCTGCCGGCGGGCAGACCGTCAGGAAGATTGCCTGAAAAACGGTAAGTTCCGCTGATCTCGGAAGTATTGCTGTAACTGTCCCATTCAAACGGCTGCTCTGTGCCGTCAGACATAACCTGAACAGAAGTCGTCCAGTTAATGGACTGCATGGAAACATCGACCTGTGTAAAAAGCTGAAGAAACCATATGACTGCAGCCACGGCTATTACAAAAAGGGCGGCACAGATCCAGCGTGTATATCTTTTCATTGAAAACATCCCCTTTAACCATCAAACTAAAATCTGGAGAAAACCTCTGTCACAATCATACTTAAATGGACAGGATTTGACAAGATGGGGTCGTAAAATTACCCAAACAACAATTATACTACCCAGACGACAACTCATGATAGGTGGAAGGTATGATATAATCAATATGACTATTTTAGGGAGGAATGCAAAAATGATAAGACTGAAAAAAAGTTGGGGATTTCTGCTGGGAATAGCGGCAATCCTGTTGACACTGATGCCGATGAATGTATTTGCGGCGATAACTAACAATGGAATTATGAACGGAACAGGGACATGGGGAGTAGACATTGACAATACTTCTACGGGAGTGATCATTGCCGGAAATTATACGGCAACCGTTTATAATCATGGTCTCATTGTAGGCGGTACCTTCAATAATATTGTAGACGAAGGAGACGGACGGTATGGACTGCGCGTAGAACTTACGAACCTGGATACTGCAGCGATTACCTCTGATACCTCTGATGAGACCTATACTTATGCAGATGTTGAATATCTGGTTATGCCATATAATACAGAGTATAGTTTTACACTTACAGCGGCTGAGGGATATGACCTGCCAGGCTCCATTAATATCCTGCGCGGTGACACTGCACTGGTTTCGGGAACGGATTATACCTATGACAAGGCTTCTGGCACTGTTACGATTCATGCGTCAGCAGTGAACTATCCTCTGACACTTGAGGCGGCAGGGGTTGACGCCAATGCAGTGGCAAGGATTGGAGATACGACTTATGAGAGTTTATACGCTGCTTTTGCGGCTGCATCCGGCATGGACGAGTTCAACGGAACTGCGGTCAGCGCGGACAACCCGGTTGTCATTGAGGTTCTGAAAGATCATACACTTGAAGACGAAATCTATGTTAGAGATGATTGGCATGTAAGGCTTACAAGTGCGGAGGGAGGACCTTATACAGTAACCAGAGATCCGGTTGCAGCCCCAGATACTATGATCCAGATGTATACGGCAGTCAGCTATCCTCCCAGGGATTACAACAGCACTCTGATCCTGGACAACATCATCCTGGACGGAGGGGCAACAGAGGACAGCAGTGAGACGGACAGCATCCTTCTCATCGAAGGAACTGCCATTATGAACGATGGAGCGGTCATCCAGAATAATAAAGGGCGAAACAACGGAAGCGCCGTGGATGTCCAGGAAGGCTCGTTTATCATGAACGATGGTTCTGTCATCCAGAACAATACGACGGCAGGATCTGGCGGAGCGGTCACGACCTGGGCGGAATTTGTCATGAACGGCGGTACGATCCAGAATAATGCTGCACTGGGAAACTATGTTTATGGCGGTGGAGTGAACGTATCGTCTACGGATGGAGCTTCATTTACCATGAATGGCGGAACGATCACAGGAAACAGCGCTGCCCGTAATGGCGGCGGCGTGTATTTCTCGAATAATGGTACAAGCCAGAATGTCTTCCTGTACGGCGGAACGATCACAGGGAATGTAAGCAAGGGAGTTTTTGGAGACAGTCCGGAAGACGTATATACCCAGAATGGTTCAGTGCTTGTTATGGGAGGAAATATCCAGATAGGGTATACGACCTTTGGAAGTACAAGCAGCAAGATCATAGTTTCCTCACCGCTGACAAATTCTACAAATCTTGATTATGACCTTACACCTACAAATGGTACTGTGGTCATTGAGAAAGGAGAGAATTACGGCGAGGGAAGCCTGGATAGATCCAAATTCGTATTTACCGGATGGAGTTCCCGCTGTCTGTGGCTGTCCGAGGATGGATCTGAAATCACAGTCAATGCTCACGGCGGCGGTACAAATACGTGTACAGAGGCAGCTGTCTGCACAAACTGTGGGGCAGTTTATGGAAAAGCGCTGGGTCATGACTGGGGCGATCCGGAATGGACATGGTCAGAAGACCACAGCAGCTCCAGTGCAAAGTTTACCTGCCAGAATGATGCCAGCCATATAGAGACGGTGAACGCAGAGATCAGCAGCAGCACGACGGCAGCAGACTGCACAAATGGCGGAGAGACCGTGTACACAGCAAACGCAGTATTTAATGAAAAAACCTATACGGATGAAAAGACAGTGGATATTCCGGCGCTGGGTCATGACTGGGGCGATCCGGAATGGACATGGTCAGAGGACCACAGCAGCGCCAGTGCAAAGTTTACCTGCCAGAAGGATGCCAGCCATACTGAGACAGTGAATGCAGAGATCAGCAGCAGCACGACGGCAGCAGACTGCACGAATGACGGAGAGACCGCCTATACGGCAAAAGCGGTGTTTAATGAAAAGACATACACGGATGTACAGAAGGTAACCATCACGGCAACGGGTCATACGCCAGGAACTGAGTGGAAGTCTGACGGTACAAGCCATTGGAATGAGTGTACGGAGTGCGGTGAACTGCTGAATGAATCATCCCACACATATGAATGGATAACAGATAAAAAAGCCACGGAAACCCAGGCTGGCTCCCGGCATGAGGAGTGCAGCATCTGCAGTTATAAAAAGGCGGCGGTAGAGATTCCGGCAATCGGAACCTCAGGAACGGGACAAAAGGACGGATCTGCAAGTCCGAAGTCCGGCGACAGTGACAGCTATGCGCTCTGGATCGTATTAATGATTCTGGCCTGCGGAGGAATAACAGGAACTGCTCTTCATTCTTATAAAAGAAAAACAAAATAAGAGATAAAGTATGACAGCTATACGATACCGGTCTTCGAACTTTGCGGAGACCGGTATCTTTCTGCGTAGGAAAGCAAAAGATAATTTTATACCAGATTATTCTCAAATGTGATAAAATAGTTGGGAAAAGCAGTAAAAATATTTCCGAAGAAAGCAGGACATATTACATGAAATCACTCCTTATCTATCTGAAGGATTATAAAAAAGAAACCATACTGGCGCCCCTTTTTAAAATGCTGGAGGCGTCTTTTGAACTTTTGGTGCCTCTTGTCATGGCGGCGGTCATTGACGTGGGGATCGCCCGCCAGGACAGACCCTATATCGTAAAAATGTGCCTTGTGCTCATTGCACTCGGTATCATTGGGCTTGTCAGCTCTATTACGGCGCAGTATTTTTCTGCAAAAGCAGCGGCAGGCTTTGGCACCGGGGTCAGGCACGCGCTGTTTGGGCACATCCAGGATTTTACTTTTACAGAGATGGACACCATCGGGAGCTCCACGCTGATTACGCGGATGACCAGTGATATCAACCAGGCGCAGTCAGGGGTAAATCTTGTGCTCCGTCTGTTCCTTCGTTCCCCGTTCATTGTGTTCGGGGCAATGATCATGGCGTTTACTGTGGATGTAAAGGCTGCGCTGATTTTTGTCGTGGTGATCCCCCTTTTGTCTGTGATCGTGTTCGGAATCATGCTGATCACCATGCCGCTCTATAAAAGGGTGCAGTCTCATCTTGACAGCGTGCTGCTGGCTACAAGGGAGAACCTTGCGGGTGCGCGTGTGATCCGTGCCTTTAATAAGGAAGCGGATGAGAGGCAGAGATTTGAGAGTGAGAATCAGGCGCTGACAGACGCGCAGAAATTTGTAGGGCGTATATCAGGACTGATGAATCCTTTGACATATATTGTCGTAAACGGGGGCATCATCGCCCTGATCTATGCGGGAGCGCTGCGGGTACAGGCAGGAGACCTGACCCAGGGAGAAGTGGTGGCGCTGATCAACTATATGTCCCAGATCCTTGTGGAGCTTGTGAAGCTGGCAAATCTGATCATTACTGTGACAAAAGCGGTCGCCTGCGGCAACCGTATTGAGAGTGTACTCAAGATCAAGCCGGAGATGGTAAACGGAGAAAAAGAATGGAGTCCGGGGGCTGTCTCTCAAGAGAGGCTTTCTGTCCCGGCAGTGGAGTTTTCCCATGTATCACTGACTTACAAAAATGCGGCGGCAGAGTCGCTGACAGATATTTCTTTCCGTGTGGAGAGAGGGCAGACCGTGGGGATCATCGGCGGGACAGGCTCAGGGAAATCTTCTCTGGTCAATCTGATCCCGCGGTTTTATGACGCCACCCGGGGAGAGGTGAAGATTTTCGGAGATAATATAAAAGATTATGATGTGGAAAGCCTGAGAAGCCACATCGGAGTAGTACTTCAGAAGGCGGTCCTTTTTAAGGGGACGGTCGAGGAGAATCTCCGATGGGGCAACGAAAATGCCTCTTCGGAGGAGCTGGAGGAGGCTCTTGCTGTGTCCCAGGCAAAGGAATTTGTGGATGCTAAGCCTGGACGGCTGGAATTTCAGATCGAGCAGGGCGGACGCAATCTGTCCGGAGGACAGAAACAGAGACTGACCATTGCCAGGGCGCTGGTGCGCAGACCGGAGATCCTGATCCTAGACGACAGTGCGTCAGCGCTTGATTTTGCCACGGATGCAGCGCTTCGGAGCGCCATCCGGGGAATGCGGGACGACCTTACTGTATTTATCGTCTCCCAGAGAGCCGCGTCCATTCAGTATGCAGATCAGATCATCGTACTGGAGGACGGAAAGATCGCAGGTGCAGGGACACATGCAGCGCTTCTGGAGAGCTGTCCGGCATATCAGGAGATCTATTATTCCCAGTTCCCGAAGGAGGTGGCTTCCAATGGCTGAGGAGATGACAGGTAAGAAGAGGAAGAGTCAGTCGGAAACGCTGAAAAAAGTATTCCGCTATCTGGGAAAGTACAGGATCTTTGTTGTGTTTTCGATCCTTCTGGCAGCAGTTTCCGTAGCGCTCACACTTTATATTCCCAAACTGACCGGGTATGCTGTAGACCATATCGTCGGTCCCGGACAGGTAGATCTTCCGGGAGCGGTACGGGTGATGATACAGATCGGGATCTGCACCCTGGTCACAGCGCTGGCACAGTGGCTGATGAATGTGTGCAACAATAAAATGACCTACCAGGTGGTACAGGATATCCGAAATGAGGCGTTCCGGAAAATCGAGGTACTGCCTCTCAAATATATTCACCGACATCCCTATGGGGAAGTAGTGAGCAGGGTTATTGCGGATGTAGATCAGTTTGCAGACGGGCTGCTCATGGGATTTACACAGCTTTTTACAGGGATCGCCACCATTATAGGCACGTTTGGATTTATGCTGTCTGTCAATGTGAAGATCACGTTTGTAGTCGTGCTGATCACGCCGGTTTCCTTCTTTATGGCGAATTTCATTGCAAAGAGGACGTTTGCCATGTTCCGGCAGCAGTCTGAGATCCGGGGCGAGCAGACAGGGATGATCGATGAGATGATCGGAAATCAGAAGGTGGTCCAGGCATTTGGAAGAGGGAAGAAAGTGACAGAGGAGTTTGACGAGGTCAATGAAAAACTGGGAAAAGCCTATCTGCGGGCGACATTTTTCTCTTCCATCACCAACCCTGCAACAAGATTCGTAAACAGCCTGGTATATACAGGAGTGGGTATCACCGGGGCGTTTGCCGTGGTCAACGGTTCCCTTACCGTGGGGCAGCTCTCCAGCTTTCTGAGCTATGCAAACCAGTATACCAAGCCGTTTAATGAGATCTCCGGCGTGGTGACTGAGTTCCAGAACGCGGTGGCGTGCGCCCAGAGGATCTTTGACCTGATCGAAGA
>CALWFS010000107.1 GCA_944377705.1 uncultured Mediterraneibacter sp.
ATTTCGTAGTTTGTCCTGCCTCATGGAGCGGAGCCGAAGCCACCCATACACACGCTCTGAATATGTCTTCGACACACTCCGCTTCGGTGTTTTCGGACCCCTTACTCAACCACAGGCTCCCCGACAAATCCAGATTTACTCCTTTTCTTTTGAAGCAAGTTCATCAATCAGTTTTTCGATCATCATTTTCTTGAGATAAACGTCAAAGCTTAAGCTGCACAAAAAGGCGAACAGTCTCAGCTCGTCCCGATCTTCTCCTTCCGGCATGTTCCGGAAAGCCTGTCCTGACTTTTCATATGCTTCCTGAACGGATGCTTTCATGGGCTCGATGCGGGATTTCTCGATCTCGCAGACCTCCCGGTATACCTCGGAGAGAGAAAGGGTCTGCCCGCCGGAAAAGTATTTCTCGCGCAGAGGCGTCAGGATCGTCTCGATATCCTTTATGGAAAGGATGTTTTTAAAATAATAGATCAGGATCAGAAGCAGAACATGCTCCTTGGAATATTTTTTCTTCACTGACGGCGGAAGGAGGTTATTTTTTGAATAATTATTGATCATGGTCTTGGTCAGGATCTTATCCTCGTCGTAACGCTTGGTAGAGGAGAGATGCTCATCCATAAAAGTGGTCACCTGATCCATGTACAGGTCGATATTCGGGATTTCTTCCGGACGGATGTAGTCAACATGGTCCAGGCTTTCAAGGATGCTGTTTAATATATCATTTGTGTCGATTTTCATTTTATCACCTCAGTGTATTCATTATATAGTAACCAAAACTATATGGCAAGTGGAAAATATAGTTGACTTTGGCGAAAACCTGTTCGATAATAGACAGGAATCACAAAAATATTTGTGGATTACAGATCGTTATTTAAAGAACGTTAAGGAGATGCAGATGAGTATATACGATACGCTGAATGAACCGCAGAAAGAAGCAGTATTTCACACGGAAGGACCGCTCCTCCTCCTTGCGGGGGCAGGCTCGGGAAAGACCAGGGTGCTGACACACCGCATTGCATATCTGATCGAGGAGATGGGGGTCAATCCGTGGAATATCCTCGCGATTACTTTTACCAACAAAGCTGCGGGAGAGATGCGTCAGAGGGTGGATGACCTGGTAGGGTTCGGCTCAGAGAGTATCTGGGTGAGTACCTTTCACTCAGCGTGTGCGAGGATCCTGAGACGATACATAGACCGGCTCGGATATGATAACCGCTTTACCATTTATGACACAGATGATCAGAAAACACTGATGAAGGAAGTGTGCCGTAAGGCTGACCTGGATACGAAACGGTTTAAAGAGCGGATGCTCCTGTCAGTGATCTCTTCTGCAAAGAATGAAATGATCATACCTGAGGAGTTCGAACTGAATGCGGGCGGTGACTTTGCGCAGCAGCAGATTGCCAAAGCATACCGGGAGTACGAGGCTCAGCTCCGCGCAAATAATGCGCTGGATTTTGACGATCTGCTCGTGAAGACCGTACAGCTTCTCGACACGCAGCCGGACGTGAGGGAGAGCTATCAGGAACGGTTCCGCTATATCATGGTGGACGAGTATCAGGACACCAATACCGTGCAGTTTAAGCTGGTCAGTCTGCTGGCGGGAAAATACAGAAATCTCTGTGTTGTCGGAGATGACGACCAGTCGATCTATAAATTCCGCGGGGCGAATATTCGCAATATTCTTGATTTTGAAAAGGAGTTCCCGGATGCCCGCGTGATCAAGCTGGAGCAGAACTACCGTTCCACGGGGAATATCCTCAATGCGGCAAACGGTGTGATCCGCAATAATAAAGGCCGCAAGGACAAGACGCTCTGGACGGATAACGGCGAGGGGGAGAAGATCACCCTGCGTCAGTTTGATACAGCTTATGATGAGGCGGAATTTATTGCAGAGGATATCAGGGAGAGTGTTTCAGAAGGGGCGTCTTACAATGACAGCGCGATTCTTTATCGGACGAATGCCCAGTCCCGTATGTTTGAAGAAAAATTTGTGGCAATGAATATCCCGTATAAGATCGTAGGGGGCATAAATTTCTACGCCCGAAAGGAGATCAAGGACATCCTTGCCTATTTAAAGACTATTGATAACGGGAAAGATGACCTTGCCGTGCGCAGGATCATCAATGTGCCGAAGAGGGGCATCGGGCTGACAACGATCAATCGGATCCAGGAATCGGCGGCAGAGAGAGACATCGGATTCTATGAGGCGCTCCTTGCGCCGGAACTCATTGCCGGAGTGGGGCGCAGCGCGTCCAAGCTGGATTCGTTTGCAGCGCTGATCGAATATTTTAAGGGGCAGGCAGAGAGGGAGAGCCTGACGGATCTTTTAAACGAGATCATTGAGAAAACAGGATACATTGAAAGCCTCGATGGGGATACCCCGGAGGAAGATGAGGCGCGGATACAGAATATCGATGAGCTTGTCAGCAAGGCGGCAGCTTATGAGGAGGACTGTGCTGACCGGGATGAGGCGGCGACATTAAGCGGATTCCTGGAAGAGGTAGCTCTTGTGGCAGATATTGACAGTCTGGATGAGGATCAGGATTATGTGGTGCTCATGACTCTGCACAGTGCAAAAGGACTGGAATTCCCGCGGGTCTATCTGGCAGGGATGGAAGACGGGCTGTTTCCAAGTTATATGACGATCATAGGAGACGACCCCGAAGAACTGGAGGAAGAGCGCAGACTCTGTTATGTGGGAATCACCCGCGCAGAGCAGAAACTGACTCTTACCTGTGCGAGAAAGCGGATGGTAAGAGGAGATGTACAATATAATAGAATGTCCCGGTTTATCAGAGAGATTCCCATGGAGCTGCTGGATACAGGGAGCGGCAGGGCAGGCGTATCCAATACCGGCACAGCAGAGAAAACCTCGTTTTCTTCTCTTCAGAAAGGAAGTCAGCTTACAGCTCAAAAGGGCGGGGCACTGACATATGGAGTTGGAGACCGGGTCCGCCATGTGAAATTCGGAGAGGGAACTGTATTGGATATCAAAGAAGGCGGAAGAGATAAGGAAGTGACAGTCGAGTTTGATGCTGCGGGCGTGAGAAAGATGTTTGCCATGTTTGCCAAGCTGGTGAAAGCAGAATAATTTGATTTTAAGATTTTGGAATAAACTAGTAGTAATCTGAAAATGTTAGTGGTATAATATCAGAAAGTAAGCGCTGTCTCAAAGACAGGGAAAGGACGTGTATTATGAACAAGATAGAAGAGATGATCGCTGAATCAAAATTAAGTGAGATTCTTCATAAAAATGAGGCAGAAAAACAGAGAAATACAGTGATCTGGGTACTGGCAATTATAGGCGCGGTCGCAGCAGTTGCAGGAATCGCATATGCTGTATATCGTTTCTTCACACCAGACTATCTGGAAGATTTTGAAGATGATTTCGATGATGATTTTGATGACTACTTCAGCGAGGACGATCAGGTATAATCGACTGGGGAAAAAGGAAAAGAGCAGAGCAGGCAGGATGTGGGAAACAGCACCCTGCCTGTTTTGTCGTAAAGAATTTGTGAACGGGGTCAGACCCCTTTTAAAAGGGGTCTGACCCCGTTGGAGAAAATATTCTGAAAATTTGGAGGAAAAGATGAAAAAAGGGCAGATATTCGAAGGAATCATTGAAAGAGTGGATTTCCCGAACAAAGGAGCCGTATATGTCCCGGAGGAAGATAAATATGTCACAGTAAAAAACGGCATCCCCGGGCAGAAGATCCGCTTTGTGATTAACAAGTTCAAGCGGGGAAATGCAGAGGGAAGGCTTCTTGAGGTCCTGGAAAAATCGCCTCAGGAAACACGCCAGCCGGTCTGCAGTATCTTCCCGGAGTGCGGCGGATGCATCTACCAGACCATGCCCTATGAAGAACAGATGAAAATGAAGGAAGGGCAGATCCGGCGCATTATGGATGAGGCGGTGAGGGGCAGCTATGTCTTTGAGGGAGTGAAGCCCAGCCCGAAGGAGTTCGGTTACCGGAATAAGATGGAATTCTCATTCGGGGATGAATATAAGGACGGCCCTCTCTCTCTGGGCCTGCATAAAAAGGGGAGTACATATGACGTGCTCACTGCCGCGGACTGCAGACTGGTGCATGAGGATATGGATAAGATCCTTGTCTGCGTGCTGGAATATTTCAGGAAACGGAATGTAAGCTATTATAAGAAAATGCAGCATGTGGGATATCTGCGCCATCTGCTTTTAAGAAGAGGAGACACGACAGGGGAGATCCTTGTGAACCTGGTGACGACCACACAGGAGGAGTATGATCTGGAACCGCTTGTAAGCGAACTGCTTGACCTGGAGCTGGAAGGGAAGATCGTAGGTATCCTTCATATTCTGAACGACTCCCTATCTGATGTGGTAAAGAGTGATGAGACCCGTATCCTTTACGGGCAGGACTTTTTCTACGAAAAGCTTCTTGGCCTGAAGTTTAAGATCACTCCGTTTTCTTTCTTTCAGCCCAATACAAGAGGCGCGGAGGTACTGTATGAGACTGTGAGGGAGTACATCGGTGATATTCACGATATGACTGTGTTCGACCTTTTCAGCGGGACAGGAACAATCAGCCAGGTGCTTGCTCCGGTGGCGAAGAAAGTCGTTGGTGTGGAGATTGTCGAAGAGGCGGTCGAGGCGGCAAAAGAAAATGCCAAGAGAAATGGAATTTCCAACTGTAAATTCATAGCAGGCGATGTATTTCAGGTGCTGGACGCGATCGAAGAGAAACCGGATGTGATCGTGCTGGACCCGCCGAGAGACGGGATCCATCCGAAGGCGCTGCCGAAGATCCTGGACTACGGCGTGGAGAAAATTGTGTATATTTCGTGCAAGATGACAAGTCTGGCGAGGGATCTGGAGATGATGCAGCTTGCGGGGTACAGAGTGGAGAAGATGACAGCGGTGGATCAGTTCTGCGAGACGGTGCATTTGGAAAGTATTGTGCTCTTATCCCGCAAATAACCAGATAGTGTCATCAATGCAAAAGGGGAATTTAAAGAAAATTGGAGGGTTCGCCCAGGTACATCTTCTGGCTCCGGGCAGACCCGAGAGCGGGCTTAGGGGTGCGAATACCGTCGATATTTACCGAATGTCCTTTTTGAATGATTAAAAATTTTTAAATATTCAAAAAAGGAACTATGACAAGAAAGGGTTGCGTTTATTGGTGAAAATGGTAGAATAGCACTGTCGATAAAGTCGACAGGGAAATGACACAATATGGACAAGGAGCATGAGAGCATAAGGGAGGTGCAATGAAAAAGAAAAAGTATGATCTGGCGAATGAGGAAGGGAGTGTATTGGCATTCTCTGTAGTCATGTTAACAGTGATGATTTTTCTGGTCACCGTTATTTCTCTGACTACTGTCAACCGTATTGCGGTGGCGAGAAGGGTATCCGAAAACAGCCGGGAGACCAGTGAAGTGGAAAATCTTAATGCCAGTCTGGAGAAAACGATCAAAGGCATTGTGCTGCAGACTGATGAGCTGACAAGGTACTATCTGGTTCAGGGATATTATGAGAAGAGTGACATCACAGGCTTCAATAGCGGTGTGAAATCGGAATTTGACGCCAGCCTGCAAAAACTGATCGATAATGGGTTCCAAAGCAGAATCCATCAGGAATATCAGAGCGCGCTCGGAAATGTGAACAACAAAATAAGCGAGATTGCGGATTTGCTTTTTGCGCATATGCTTACTCATCGGACAGGGGATGTGGCTTTGCCGGTTGGCAGCTCAAGTCTGTACAGCTTCGCTTCCAGAACAAGTGAGTTGATCATGAATGATCCGATCTACCAGAATGGTGTGGGAGACGGGAGCAGTAATCTTTCAGTTACGTCAAGTCCTGCATTTAACATCAGAGAAACCTATGACAACCTGCAGTCAAAGAGAAACAGTGCCAGCAGTTATCTGACGATCACCATGACAGCGTCCTACAAGCTGCCGGAATCCGGTAATCAGATAACCACTGACATAGAAGTGTTATTTACATTTCCAGAATACATTTATGCCGGACCCGATGTGTCGTCTCCGAATGATTCTGAAACATTGTATAATAACGTAATTCATTATACAACAAATGTGCTTACATATCAATAATTTTTCGACATATTTTGACAAAAGGATTGTATGTACATGTCCCGGAATGTGGAGTTTCCTAAAAAAGAAAGTATATCAGGAGGATGAAGAAAAAAATGAAGAAAATGAATTTCAAAAGTGAATCTGGTTTCACATTGATGGAGCTTATGGTAGTGGTTGGCGTACTGGCGATCCTGATCGCCATCCTTCTGCCCCAGTTCACAGGCTACACAGCGCAGGCTCAGGCTGTATCCGCATCTGCACAGGTGAAAAATGCTCTGACAGCAGGATACTCTTATTATACAAGTTTTACATCGAGAAATACTGCTTCTTTCGGTAGTGCACAGCAGACAACGGCGATAAGTAGAATGCAGAAAGCAGTAAAAAACAACGGAACCTTTGCTGCTGGTAGTTCAGATACTGAAGTTGTGTACACAATAAAGAAAGGAAATTTAGAGTTCTATGCAACTCTGGATTTGGCAAATGGAAGTGTTTTAGGCGCTTCTACAGGTGATGCAGGTACTACAGGTATAAATGGTTCAATGGGGTGTTCTGGAAGTGCATGCGCTGATCTGCTTGCTGAGGGTGCTTTGGTGGTACAATAATTACTCCGTTAATTCGGAATTAATCAATTTAAAACCTGAAAAACAAAAGAATGGGGAAAACTCTTCTCCATTCTTTTTCTTGAAATAATTAAGCCTCCAATGAGGTGTATGACAATGGGAGGGTGAAGAAAATGAAAATAAAAAAAGAATCAGGCTTTACGCTCGCTGAGACGGCAGTGGTCATCAGTATCCTTGGAGTTTTACTTATTTTAGGAATCATGAACTACACGGGAATCCTTGAATCCAATAAGATCGCAGAGGCGAGAACTGACGCCCAGCTTGGCGCGGACACTGTCTTCAGCTGTTTTATGGCAAAGGGGACGCTGCGGGAGGAGGAATGTAAAGAGCAGCTGAAAACGGCATTGCCCGGCTATATGGACGGGGCGTCGGGGGAGACGTACTACCTGCTCGTAAAGGGAGACCCCTCGGATCCCAATAAGATATCCGCAGTAGATT
>CALWFS010000108.1 GCA_944377705.1 uncultured Mediterraneibacter sp.
GGTCCCTCAACAATGTCATAATCATGTTTTAAACCAAGCCGGCAGTTTACGACAAACTGCAGCCACTCCTCTGTCATTTCACTAAACCTTTTTATGTTCAGATCCTTATCAGGTAAATATTCATAAAAATTCACAATATGCTTTCTACGTTTTGTCAAAGCCCAACGTTTTGCCTGCTTTTCTAAAATTGTACAATAAAATCCATAGCCAAAATCTTTGTAAAAACCATTTTCCAAGATTTGCGGTTCTTGAACTATTACATTACTTCCATGATATAAAATCATATACTTTTTACTCCTTCACAAATTAGGATTTATCGAGAAGATTGTTTATCCAATCATCAAGAAAAATCATTTGCTCATCTGTATGAAACCAATGCTCTCCATTTTTCATAACAGTAAGTGTTGCGTTGGCTTGTTTTGCAAATTCAGATATAGTCAAATAAGAAGTCAAATTATCTTTTTCGCCGAATAAAATATGTGTTGGAATTTTCCATATAATCGGATTTTCTTTCACATAACAGAGATAATCCCATGAAAGTGTCTCTCCAAAACTTGTTTTGATTTCTTTTTTTTCTCGAAGTTCATCTTCTGTAACATTTGCCAAAAACATCATATCTGTAATTAGTTTTTCCATATTTACAACAGGAGAAACAAAATAAGCTTTCTCTATTTGCTTATCTGATAAGGCATTCATAGCCAAATAGGCACCTATACTATTTGCAATTACCTGAACAGATTTGTAATTCTTACAAATTAAATCAAAAAGCGGTGGAAATTCTTTTTTGGCTTCCCATGGAAATTGTGCGGTATAGTTAAGACCAACCACATCACAATCACTAAAAAGAAACTTGTAATGTACAGATTCTTCTGCATTACCACCCTTTCCATGTATATAAATGACTATTTTATTCATAATAGTTGTCCTCCACAACTTCCAATTTTCTACTCGACAACTTCCAAATTGTCAAGCCATTTAATCTATTATAACACCCTTAATATTTCCCTGCCATTCTATTTTTCACTCATACAAAAAGAGAGCAGCACATCTGTCCGCTCCCTTTCAGGTACTCTTCATGATTCACTACTTCACACCATATCATACCCAAATGCGAAAAAACCACACTTACTTGTGATATGGTTCTCCATTCATAATCCGATACCCTCGGTACACCTGCTCCAGCAGCAGCACCCGCATCAGCTGATGCGGAAATGTCATTTTCGAAAAGCTGAGTGCAAAGTCTGACCGTTTCAGCACCTCTTTCCCCAGCCCGATAGACCCTCCGATCACAAAGGCAATACTGCTCTTTCCCTGCACTCCCAGCATCTCGATCTTATCTGCAAATTCCTCAGAAGTAAGCATCTTCCCTGCGATCTCCAAAGTGATCACATACATATCATCTCTGATATGTTTCAGAAGCCGCTCTCCTTCTTTTGCCCGGATAGAGTCTTCCACCGCTTCACTTGCCTGATCCGGGGTCTTTTCATCCGCCACCTCAATAATCTCCAGTTTACAGTAGCGGCTCAGCCTCTTACTGTATTCTGTGATAGCGTCTTTTAAATATCTCTCTTTTATCTTTCCTACTGCGATTACTGATATCTTCATTTTCTTCCTCTTTTGTCTCGTACTCAAATGCCGCTTTATCCGTCACTGTCCGAAATATGATCCTGTCCCCGCACATCAGCGTATACTCTGCCCGGCAGGAGACGCTTTCCCTGATCCTTCGTGTCATTTTCCCTTTCTGCGGCGCGTGCAGCACGCTGCCTGTCTTTCTCGGGAAACGGACTTTCAGAGAATATTTTCCCTGCCGGATAAAAAGCTCCCCATTCTCCAATTTTTGAACAGATGCGCCAAGATATGTGGCAAACCGGTACTCCCGTCCTTTATGGTACAGAATACCCACAGTACCGATAAAGCGCATCAATCCCACAGGCACTGATGCCGCGGCAAGCATAAGGGAGCCCTCTCTCAGGAAATGCTGCGTCCATGCATATTCTCTCGGAAAGGAAGTCCCGCTGTCCCCCTCCATATACCCTTTTCCATTTTGAAAATGCAGCAGCTCCCCGTTTATCTGTAATTCTCCGTCCACAGAATGCCTCATGCTGTATACCGCATGTCTGCACTCCATTCCCGGCAGATACCGGAATGGTCCCATAATGTCATACTTTGGTGCAGCAAATTCTCCAAACCGCAGGATACCGTTGATCTTTAATCCTTCAGTTTCAAGATTCAGACGGATTCCCTTTCTGGCAAACAAGTTCTCTCCGATCTGTATGATTCCCTTATCTCTGCTGATTCGAAACTGCTGTATTGGAAACACCTTATTCCAGCTTCCTGATTCCGTAATGACCTGAATGGAACAGGATCGTTTTCCCTCTGAGAAATGCACCGCCGGAATTACCGCAATACTACCCTTACTCTCCTGACACCGGAAATACCATCCATAAAAATATTCATTCATAGTGGATTCCCTCCTGTGCAGGTCCCTCCAGCAGGTTGCCTTTATAATCGAATCTGGATCCATGACATGGACAGTCCCATGTCTTTTCATCCGGATTCCATGCAAGTTCACATCCCAGATGAGGGCAGACGATATCTACCTTATAGATTTTCTGATCCTCGGTCTTATATACTCCCGCCTTGCCATACTCCGTCTCGACGACTGCGCCATGCCCCGGCGCTAACCTTGCAGCCGACTCATCCGGGATATGGAAGAAACGTTTGGTCAGCCCTTTTACCGCCTTTCCGCTGTCTTTCATGATCTGCGGGATCTCTTCCGCAGAAAATCTTGATGGTGAGAATGCCTCAGCCCAGGGATTCTCTGATCCGCAGATCATATCCCTGATAATCATTGCAGATACCATCGATGAGGTCATCCCCCACTTCTGAAATCCCGTAGCCACAAACCAGTCCGGACGGTCCGATGCGTATCTTCCGATGAAGGGGACTTTATCTGCCGTAACGCAGTCCTGGGCAGACCAGCAGGCAGTTTCCCGGCTCTTAGGATAAAGCTCCCGGGCTGCCGCGCGCAGCCTCTCATAGCTTCCTCCCTCGTATTTTTCACCCTCTTTCTTCTCCCCTGTCCGGTGTCCTTCTCCTCCGAAGAGAAGATATCTGTCAAACTGCCGGAATGAAAGAGCATCCTTTCCATCGCCAATGTACATGCCATTGATCATTCCCGCGTTCTCCAGCGCCAGTACATAGGACCGTTCCTGATGCATTCGTGTGAAATACATGCCCGGAAAATTGATAAAAGGAAAATGCGTTGCAAAAACGATCTTGTCTGCCTGAACGCTGCCGCAGACAGTCTTTACAGTATGTTCCTCTACTTCTTTTACAGCCGTGTCCTCATATATTGTCAGATTTTCAGATAGGGCGCAAATGAATTTCAGAGGGTGAAACTGTGCCTGACGGGCAAATTTCACCGCTCCAGCGCAGGGGACAGGGATTTTAGCACAAGGCTCAAAAGACGCTTCGACCCCAAGTTCAGCCGCTGCTTCTGCCTCCTCTTTTAATTTCTTTTCATCCTGAGAATATACATAGGAATCCTTCTCCTCCAGATCACAGTCAATCCCCTCTTTTTGTATGATCCTCTTATATTCCTCAACAGCCGCCTGATTTGCGCGCACATATTGTCCTGCCGCGTCTCTGCCTTTCTTTTGGATAAAATCATGACAGAATATCCCATGCTGGGACGTGATCTTTGCCGTTGTATTCTTGGTCTGCCCACCGCCGATCCGCCCGGCTTCCAGAACAGCCGTCCTTACTCCGGCACATTCAAGCTGATATGCGGTCAATATTCCTGCCATCCCGCCGCCGATCACGGCAGCATCCACTTCGATATCACTGTCCAGCGATAAGCGTTTCTGTATCTCGCAGGTTTTGCTCCATATGGATTCCATAAATGCCTCCCCGTTTCTTTTTATTACTAAGATTTCCTGTAAGAGGCAATTTATACAGAAAACACTGCCCATGAGGACACACAAGTCCTGGATCAGCGGTCGAAAACTTTTTCCAATTGATATACGTACAGCTCGTGCAGTGCCCTTGTGGCGCATATATATTCCGCCTGCGCTGCCAGCGGATTATCCTTCTTTTCACGCACTGCGAATACCTGGTCAAACTCCAGTCCTTTTGCCAGATAAAACGTGGTTACTGTCAGTCCCTTCCGAAATGCGGAGCTGTTCCTGTCAACGTAAGATACAGTCAGCCCGCGGTTCTGCAGAAGACGGTAAAGATCAAATGCTTCTTCTTCGGTCATTGTAATAACTGCTGCTGTCTCAAACCCTTCTGCCCTCACATTCAGATTTTTCTCTATTTCAGAAAGCAGCTTTTCCTCTGAGGCAAATATTTTCTCCTCTACTTCCTTGCCATGACGCTCCAGAAGTTCTATATTCGTGATCCCGCTGATCTTTCCCGCATAAGATGCTATCTCCCATGTGTTGCGGTAACTTTTGTTCATAACCACAGTGCGGATATCCTTGCCGAATATTTTCGGAAGAAATTTCAGTACATCCTGCTGTGTCTTATCAAGCGTCTGCGCTCTGTCTCCCAGGATCGTCATCCGGCAGTCAAAAAGTCTCTGGAGTATCACATACTGAAGATAGGAGTAATCCTGCATTTCATCAATCACAAGATGTTTGATATTCTTATGCGCACTATCCCCTGTCAGTCTGTATTTCAGGTACAGCATTGGGAACACATCTTCGTATGGTATCTTCCTTCTCTCGAACGGGATATCTGACAGCTTCTCCTGCCCGCAAAACTCCATTAGCCGATTGTAAAGAGTATAAATATCTTTTGTCATATACATCCTGTCAAACTTTTTCTGAAGGAGCTCACGATCCTCTTCTTCTATATCCCTTCCTCGCAAAGTTTCATATGAATCTACGAAGTACTCCATCACCGCATCCATTCGCTTCAGAATCGGGGTGTCATAAAATTTATCATAAAACAGATGGATCAGCTTTTCCTCTGAAAGCCGCATTCCCCGAAACTCAATGTCTCTAAATTCTATCAGCCTGTCCTCTTCCACTGCAAGAAAGCCTTCTACTTCTCCCACAAACTCTGAGGACTGTTTCCAGTGGAATCTCTTGTCTGCCTCAGAATCCGGAAAGCGCATCATCCTCTCCAGATGGTCATATCTGTCTTCACAGTCAGCCGCCGTGTCTTTCAGCTCTCTGTACGCAAAAAGGTCAAAGCTCATCTCACGGATATTTTCTTCTCCCAGCTCTGGAAGAATGTGCGAAATATAATCGGCAAACACACTGTTTGGCGATAGGATGAGAATATTCGATGAGCGCAGGTTTTTCCTGTCATGGTACAAAAGATAAGCGATCCTGTGAAGAGCGATTGATGTCTTTCCGCTCCCGGCCGCGCCCTGGATGACCAGGACCTTGTCTTTCGTGTTTCTGATGATCTCATTCTGCTCCTTCTGGATCGTCCGCACGATACTTTTCAACTGGGCATCTCCGTTGTTTCCAAGCTCCTGTTTTAAGATCTCATCATCGATCTTTACATCGCTCTCAAATCCGTAAACCATCCTGCCGTTTCTGATCTTATACTGCCACTTTGCAGTAATCTCCCCGCTTATCGTTCCGGATGGAGCTTCATACGAGGCAGATCCCTTATCATAATCATAAAACAGCCCGCTTACAGGCGCGCGCCAGTCATAGATAAGAGGCGTCATGCCCGCTCTCTCCGCAAAATTCCCGATCCCGATATAAAAAAGTTCCGCCTCATCCTCATCCTCAAAGCAGAAATCTACCCTGCCGAAGAACGGCGAATCCTGCATCTTCTCAAACCGTCTCTTTAATTTTGCCTTTTCCTCATTCGAATTCACCTGATGAAGGAGTGCCTGCTGATTGTCATAATCTTCATACCCATACTGGTCCATCTCTGTATAGTTTTCCCAGTAATATTCATGCATATTTTCAATCTCTTTTTGCCCCTCATCCAGCTCCTTATTGAGCTGATCAAGCCTCTGCTTCAGTTTTTCCTCTATATCTTCAAGAAAAAGAGCTCCGTCATAACATCTGCTGTTTTCTGCCATTTCTCTTCTCTCCAGTCTCTTACAAATTTGACATACTCACTATCATATTGTTTTACAACATGCAGTCATTATACCACGAGCGCAGGAAAGGAAGCGCCGAGCATGCGGCATTTACTTTTCAAGCCGTGGATCAGGTAGAATCCCTGCGCAGCAGGGCAGACCGCTATAGCGGTCTGGATTGCACGAATGTGCAATCATTATACCATGTATTTTTTAAAAAGAAATCACAATTTAGCCATAATTTCTTTTTATAATGCGATGATGACAGTATTAAGTATAAGTATATGTACACTTTTCTGCCCGCATTTAGTGTACTTTACATACTGAAACAAAAACATCTAAATGAAATGAGGTAAGAATATGAAAAAAGAAAATCGAAAAATGGCACAGCAGCGCAGAGCTGAGGAACGACGCAAAAAAGAATTCCGAAAAAAACTGAGCAAAATCCTGGTGATCGGCATTCCCAGCCTTGCTGTACTGGCTCTTGTGGTCGTGCTTATCGTTGACGGAGTAACTAACAACACGGATGACAGCCAGACAAACAGCTCCAATACTGCATCCTCATCCGAAACCGCCAGCACCTCTGACACATATAATCCAGACTCTCAGGATACAGGAAGCTCCTACTCCACAGACACTTCACTTACTGTGGAAACCGGAGATACCGTTAATATTGACTATGTAGGAAGCATCGATGGAGTAGAATTTGATGGTGGGAACACACAGGGAATGGGTACAGATCTTGTGATCGGATCAGGGAGCTATATTGACGATTTCGAGGACCAGCTCATCGGAGCCCACCCCGGAGACCAGGTGGATGTGTATGTAACCTTCCCTGAAGATTACGGTGTGGAAGATCTGAACGGGAAAGAAGCACTTTTCCAGGTAACGGTCAATGGAATTTATGAGTAAATCTGGATTAGTGTGTGAGGACGGATGATCGGAAATGCCTCCAAAACCCGCGGAGTATTTTAAGGCGTATTCGCGGCGGGCGGGGATATGGCTCAGGTTCCGGTTCCGTAATCTGGGAAAGACATAAAAGGAATGGAATGTGGCTAAAGA